>CAZHGU010000036.1:0-8891 GCA_964532105.1 uncultured Alcanivorax sp.
CTCAGTTTCCGTGTTGGCGATCGACTTTCTTGCCCTTGTGCTTGAGGATCTGGCGATCCAGCTTGTCGGTGAGCCGATCAATGGCCGCGTACATGTCCTCGGCCTCGGCGGCGGCGAAGACCTCGTCTCCGGCGAGGCGGATCTTGGATTCCGCCTTGTGGGTCTTGGGTTCCGGCGAAAGAATGACCTGAACGCTGGTGATATCGTCGACATGGCGTTCCAGGCGGGCAAACTTGTCGTTGACGTAATCGCGGAGCGCATCGGTGACGTCGAGATGATGTCCGCTGATGTCGATCTGCATGGCTGGCTCCTCAAAACCTGCTCTGTGCGTTGGACGCGGCGTGCGAACCGGGTGTCACACCCGGCGCTTGCGCTCACTGGACGAGGCGATGCCCAGTGATTCACGGTACTTGGCAATCGTGCGCCGCGCCACCTGGATGCCCCGCTCCTGGAGCAGGGCAGCAAGCTTGTTGTCGCTTAACGGCTTGCGCGCGTCCTCGGCGGCAACCAGTTTTCTAATGATGGCACGAATCGCGGTGGATGAACATTCACCCCCGCCCTCGGTGGCCACATGGCTGGAGAAGAAGTATTTCAGCTCGAACAGCCCCCGGGGCGTGGCCATGTACTTGCGGTTCGTCACCCGCGAAATCGTGGATTCGTGCATCTCCACCGCCTCCGCGATGTCCGCCAGCACCAGCGGTTTCATGCCCTCCTCGCCATAGTCGAGGAAATCCTGCTGCACCTCCACAATGCGCTGCGCCACTTGCAGCAGGGTTTCGTTGCGGCTCTGCAGGCTCTTGAGCAGCCAGCGCGCCTCCTGCAGGCGCGCCCGCAGATAGCCGTCTTCCGCCTCGGAGCGCCCCTGGCCCGCGAGTCCGGCGTAATAGCGATTGATGCCGAGCCGTGGCAGCGCGTCCGGGTTCAGTTCCACGCTCCAGCGCCCGTGCCGGCGGCGGACGATAACATCCGGAATTTCCGCTTCGGGAGGGGGCGCGAGGTCCTCGCCCGGAGTCGGGTTGAGCGCGCGGATCACGGCCATGATCTCGTCCAGCTGGGCCTCGGTGACGTCCAGCAGCCGGCACAGTCCGGCCCGGTCGCCGCGTTCCAGCAGTGCCTGGCCCTGGTCCAGCAGCGTCAGCGCCTCCGCCCGCCAGGGCGGCGCGGGCTCCATCTGCTCCAGCTGCAGGCGCAGGCACTCCGCCAGATCCCGGGCCGCCACACCCGGCGGATCGAAATGCTGCAGCCGGTGCAGCACCGCCAGGACTTCCTCCTCGGCGGGGAAATGCTCGGGACAGTCCGCGCCCAGCGAAGCCCGGGCGGCGTCGCCCGCTTCTTCCAGGCTGATGGCCAGGTAACCGCTGGTATCCAGGCCCTCGATCAGGGCCCAGGCAATGGCCCGGTCGGGTAGGGACATGGGGGTGAGATTGAGCTGCCAGTGCAGGTGATCATGCAACGAGGGCGCGGCGGCGGTCGACTCCTCGGTCGGACGGTCGTCTTCCGCAGCCGGAACGCCCGTGGGCTCGCCCACATAATCGTCCCAGTCGGCGTCCACGGGCAGTTCGTCCGCCAGGCTCTCCTCGCCAGCGGGATCGAGCTCGGTGTCCGGATCGGCTTCCTCCGGCGCGTCCAGCTCTGCGCTGTCGTCTTCCAGTTCCAGCAGCGGGTTGGTCTCCAGCTGCTCCTGGATTTCCTGGCGCAACTCCACCGTAGACAGCTGCAGCAGACGAATGGCCTGCTGCAGCTGCGGCGTCATGGTGAGCTGTTGCCCCATCTGGAGCTGGATGCCGGGTTTCATGGACATACGAAAACAGGCTGAGGCTGATTCGCGTCCACTCTAGCACCAAGCAAGAACCGTGCCTATATTGACAAAAAAGTCAAAAGGGGCAAGGCGCAAGTGGCAAGGAGCAAGAAGAGGGACTCTGTGGGAGCGGCATCCTTGCCGCGACTGTATTCCAGAACCGTTGAGAACAGTCGCGGTCGATTCCTGCAGTTCCTTGCCCCTTGCCTCTTGCTCCTTGCGCCTTTCCCAGAGCGCTCCGGTAGGATTCCCCCGGCTAAGTCTTGCGTCACAGGTGGAAGTCGGCACCGAGGTACACATCCCGCACCTGCTGGTTCGCCAGGATGGTGTCGGCGTCGCCTTCGGCAATGATATGGCCGGCGCTGACGATATAGGCGCGGTCGCAGATGGACAGGGTCTCGCGCACATTGTGATCGGTGATGAGCACGCCGATGCCGCGCTCGCGCAGGTGGGTGACAATGGCCTTGATGTCCTTCACCGAGATCGGGTCCACGCCGGCGAAGGGTTCGTCCAGCAGGATGAAATCCGGGTCCGTGGCCAGGCCCCGGGCGATTTCCGCGCGCCGGCGTTCGCCGCCGGACAGGCTCATGCCCAGGGTGTCGCGGATGCCGGTGATATGGAATTCCTGCAACAGGCTTTCCAGCCGCTCGCGGCGCTGGCGCTTGTTCAGATCCCGGCGGGTTTCGAGAATGGCCATGATGTTGTCGGCGACGGACAGCCGCCGGAAGATGCTTGCCTCCTGGGGCAGATAGCCCAGCCCGCGTCGGGCGCGCAGATGCATGGGCAGGCGGGTGATATCCCGGCCGTTGATCCGGATTTCGCCCTGGTCGGCGCCGATCAGGCCCACGATCATGTAGAAACAGGTGGTCTTGCCGGCGCCGTTGGGGCCCAGCAGGCCCACCACTTCGCCCGCTTCCACGTTCAGCGAGACATCCTCGATGATGCGCGCGCGCTTGTAACTCTTGGCCAGGTGTTCGGCGCTCAGGGTGCTCACGTCAGCGTTGATCCTCGTCGCCGTTGGCGGTGTCTTCCTGGGGAATCACCATTTTGACGCGCTCCTGGTCGCTGCCGCTCGCCTCGACCCGGCGGGACTCGAGCTGATACCGCAGACGGGCGCCCTCAAAGGTGCGGCCCTGGTGGAAGATAAAGGCCTTATCGTAAAGGTGTACCTCGTCGTCGGCTACTTTGTACACCACGCGTTGCGCATGGCCGTTCAGTTCGTCGCCCTCGCGGATGCGCACCGGGTCGCCGTGGGCTTCGGCTTCGTGGAGTTCGCCGTCTTTCATGCGCACTTCGATGCGTTGGGCCTGGAGACGGCGCTGGCCCTGCACCATTTCCGCGTTGCCCGTATACACGCCGGTGCCGGCCGCGCGGTCCAGCTCGGCCCGGTCGGCGCGGATCACGATTTCCTCCTCCTGGCTGTTCGCGTTTTCGTCCTGGCCGAATGCGCTCGGGCACACCAGGGACAGGAGCAACAGCGGCACAAGGTAATCAGGACGCCGGAACATAATGGGTCTCCACGCCCTCGAGCAGTTCGACGCGGTCCTCGCGGACCAGGCCACGCAGGGAGCCGGCCCGGGTGCTGCCCCCCTCATGCTTGATCAGTACCCGGCCGGGCGCGACCACCTCGCCACTGGACGGCGTATAACGCAGCTGTCCGGTTTCCAGTTCCAGCGGAGGCTGCGGCACCAGGCGTCGTCCATGGACCTGACCCCGGAGCACAATGCGTTCGTTGTCGCCCTCCACCCGGCCGTGTTCCGCATTGATCTGCCAGCGCTGCTCGCCTTGCCTGAGCTCCAGCCAGGGCATGGCCAGCAGCGTATGGGGCGAGGGCTGATCGTAGCGGTTGGCCGCCAGGGCCCGCAGCCGATATTCGGGGAGGCCCTCTTCGCTGAAGCCGCGCGCGAGAACCCCTTCCATGATCAGGCTCGGGCCTTGCGGCTCGGACGTCTCCGCCAGGTCCATGGTGTTGCGCCAGTCGCGCAGCGTCAGCCCGACCGCGAGCACCAGCAGGGCCAGCCCGGTGGTGATCAGCACGCGCAGGCGTTTCATGTGTCGCTCCCGCGGGCGTCAAGCACCAGATCGCAGATGGCGCGCACGGCGCCGTCGCCGCCGCTGCGCGGGGCGATCCAGTCCGCGGCGGCCCGGGCGCTGTCATGCGCGTCCGCCACGGAAAAGCCCAGCCCGGCCCAGTGCAGTGCCGGCACATCGGGTTCGTCGTCGCCGGCATAGCCCACGGCCTCGGCGGGCAGATCCAGTTCCGCCGCCAGCGCCGCCAGGGCCTTGCCCTTGTCGTCACGGCCCTGGATAACATGTTCAATGCCCAGCTCGTCGGCGCGGCGCGCCACCATGGGCGAGTCCCGCCCGGTGATGATCGCCAGCGTCACGCCCGCCCGGGCGAGCTGTTTCAGGCCGTGGCCGTCGCGCACATGGAAGACCTTGAGCGTTTCTCCCTCGGGGCCGTAATGCAGCCGGCCGTCGGTCAGTACGCCGTCCACATCGAAAGCCATCAGTTGCAGCCGGCGGGCGCGCGCGCGCAGGGCATTGGGATCCATCAGACCACTCCCGCGCGCAGCAGATCATGCATGTTGAGCGCGCCCACCGGGCGCCGGTCGTCGAGTACCAGCAGGCCGTTGATCTTGCGCTCTTCCATGATCTGCAGGGCCTCGGCCGCCAGATGGCCGGGTTCCATGACCACGGGATCCCGGGTCATGACCTCGGTAATGGGGGTGTTGCGTACATCCACCGCCTGATCCAGGGCCCGGCGCAGATCGCCGTCGGTGAAGATGCCGGCCAGCTGCCCCTGTTCATCCACCACGGCGGTCATGCCCATGCCCTTGCGCGTGACTTCCAGCAGGGCATCGGCCAGGGTGACCTCGGTATCCACCACGGGCAGTTGCTCGTCCGTGTGCATCACATCGTCCACCTTGAGCAGCAGGCGCCGGCCCAGGGTGCCGCCGGGGTGGGACAGGGCGAAATCCTCCTGGGTAAAGCCGCGCGCTTCCAGCAGCGCCACCGCCAGGGCGTCACCCATGGCCAGCGCCGCTGTAGTACTGGAAGTGGGAGCCAGATTCAACGAGCAGGCCTCCTCGCGCACGGCCACATTCAGATGGACGTCGGACAGTTCCGCCAGACTGGATTCGGGCCGTCCCGTCATGCTGAGCAGGGGCGTCCCCTTGCGCTTGATGACCGGCATGATGGCCATGAGTTCGCGGGTTTCCCCGGAGTTGGACAGCGCCAGCACCAGATCGTCCCGGGTGATCATGCCCAGATCGCCGTGGGAGGCCTCGCCGGGATGGACGAAAAAGGAGGGGGTGCCGGTACTGGCCAGGGTGGCGGCGATCTTGCGGGCGATATGGCCGGATTTGCCCATGCCGGTGACAATCACCCTTCCGGGGCAGGCCAGCACCTGTTCACAGGCGCGGGAGAAATCCGCGCCGATGCCGTCGACCAGTTCGGTGAGCGCGCGCGCTTCCAGTTCCAGCACCCGGCGCGCGGCTTGCTGATGTGCATCCGTCAAGGCGGGCTCCCGAGCCAAGCTGTGGTACAGGCCGTGATTATACATGGACAGTCCCGGCCTTGCGGCGTTCGCTTCCTTGCTCTACTGGCTAATGCCCAGCCAGCCGATATAGGTGGCGTACAGCAGTATCAGCAGCCACCCCGCCGCGCGCGGTACCGGCCGTCGGCCGGTGACCGTGAGCACCAGGCCGGCAAACAGGGTCACCCCCAGCATCACCAGATAATCCCGTCCCGCCAGCTCGGCGGCGATCAGGCCGGGCGCCAGCAGGGCGGGCAGCGGCAGCACCGTAAGCAGGTTGAGCACATTGGAGCCCAGCACATTGCCCAGCACGAGGCCGGGATGGCCGCGCCGGGCGGCGGCGACGGCCGTGGCCAGTTCCGGAAGGCTGGTGCCGAGCGCCACTACGCTCAGCCCCACCAGCTCTTCGCTGACATGGAGTTCCAGCGCCAGCCGCGTCGCGCCCCAGACCAGCAGTCGGGCACTGGCCAGGAGTATGATGAGGCCGCCAAAGAACCGGATCCAGGCCCGCTGGTCCTGGTCACGGGCGGCCTCTTCCTCCGCTTCGACCAGCTGGGCGTCGGGGAAGCGCCACAGCAGCATCAGCACCAGCGCCAGCACGGCCAGCAACACCAGGCCTTCCGGAAAACCCAGGTGACGGTCGAACAGCAGCACGCCCACCAGCAGGGTGACCAGGATGCAGGCGGGCAGATCCCGCACCCGGCTGGTGCGCGCCACGGCCAGCGGCGCCAGGGCAATGGCGGCGCCCAGCACCAGGCCCGTATTGGCGATGTTCGAGCCCAGGGCATTGGCCACGGCCAGGCCGGCGCTGCCGGTCAGGGCGGCTGTGCCCGAGATCATGATCTCCGGCGCCGAGGTGCCCAGCGCCACCAGGGTCAGGCCCACGGTGGCCGGCGTCATGCCCAGCCGTAGGGCGAGTCCGGCGCTGCCGTGGACAAAGGTGTCGGCGCTGCGTACCAGTGCAACCAGGCCGATCAGGGTGGCCGCCAGAGCTGTCAGCATGAGGGAACCTCGCTCTCCGGGGGTGATCCAATCCGGGAGACCGTGATTTAATCGGCCCGGCACGCCGATCACAAGGCCCGAACGCGCCGAATGGGCGCCGATCATACAGGAGTCAGTCAATGTTGCAGGCACAGGGGACGCAAGCGCGATGGATGGTACTGGGGATGCTGTTGCTGGTCGGCGCGTCGGTTCAGGCGGCCGAGGGCCCCCGGGATCTGATTGCCGAGCGCGTGGATACGCTGACCGAGCGCATCGAGAACAACCGCGAGAAGCTGGAAGAGAACGAGCAGTTCGCCCGCGAGATGGTGCGCGAGGAAATCGGTGATCTGGTGGATTTCAAGCGCATTACCCGCCTGGTCATGGCCGAGCACTTCTCGAACGCGAGCCGGGAGCAGAAATACCGCTTCCTGGAAACCTTCCGCGAGAGCCTGATCAACACCTATGCCTCCGGTTTAACCATGTACCAGGGCCAGGAGATCCGGGTGCTGCCCACCGAGGAAGGCGATGTGAAGGAAAACAGCGCCAGTGTGCGCATGGAAATTCGCACGAAGGAAGGCGAGGTGATCACCATCCGCTATTCCCTGTTCCGTAACAGCGAGGGGGACTGGAAGGTCCAGAATGTCATCGTCAACGGCCTGAACCTGGGCAAGACCTTCCGCTCGCAGTTCGATCAGGCGATGCAGAAGTACAATGGCGATATCGATCAGGTGATCGACAACTGGTCCACGGAGCTGGACGTGGAGGGCGACACCGACGACGAGGGCGTGCTCAAGGCCGGCGAAGAGGGCTGAGCCCTCGTACTGACGCCGTCCTTGCCGTATCATGTGCGCTTTCACGCGACCGGCTGGAGTGTTCATGAATCCGGAAGACGTCAAGGCACTGGTGGAAGCCGGCATTGACGATGCCGAGGTGGCCGTCGAGGGCGCCGGCGACAAGTTCGATATCCGCGTGGTCTCGCCCGCCTTCGAGGGGCTGATGCCGGTGAAAAAGCAGAAGCTGGTGTACAGCTGCATCAACGACAAGATCGCCGACGGCACCATTCACGCCGTCAACATCCAGACCTGGACGCCGGAAGAGTGGGACAAGGCCCGGCGGATGGGCCTGAGCTGACCGGGACACCCGTACATGGACCGACTCATTATCACCGGCGGAAACCGGCTGGACGGCGATATCCGTATTTCCGGCTCCAAGAACTCGTCGCTGCCCATTCTGGCCGCCACCCTGCTGGCGGACGGGCCCGTGACCGTGGGCAATCTGCCCCATCTGCAGGATGTCACCACCCTGATCGAGCTGCTGGGTCGCATGGGCGTGCACGTGACCATCGACGACCGCATGAATGTGGAAGTCGATGTCTCCACCATCGAGGAATTCCACGCGCCCTATGAGCTGGTGAAGACCATGCGCGCGTCCATTCTGGTGCTGGGCCCGCTGCTGGCGCATTTCGGCCGGGCCGAGGTGTCGCTGCCCGGCGGCTGCGCCATCGGCACCCGGCCGGTGGATCTGCACCTGCGCGGGCTGGAAGCCATGGGCGCGGAGGTGGAAGTGGCCAACGGCTATGTCTACGCCAGTGTCCCCGGCGGGCGCCTGAAGGGCACGCGCCTGGTGCTGGATACCGTCACCGTGACCGGCACCGAGAACCTGATGATGGCCGCCGCCCTGGCCGACGGCACCACCATCATCGAAAACGCCGCGCGCGAGCCGGAGGTGGTGGATCTGGCTGACTGCCTGAACAGGATGGGCGGCCATGTGCAGGGCGCGGGCACGGACACCATCACCATCGAGGGGGTGGCCAGCCTCTCCGGCACCGTGCACAACGTCATTCCGGACCGCATCGAGACGGGCACCTATCTGGTCGCCGCCGCCGCCACGAGCGGACGCATCCGGGTCAAGGACACGGCTCCGCATCTGCTGGACGCGGTGCTGCAAAAGCTCCAGGAAGCGGGCGCGAAGCTGACCGTGGACGAGACCAGTATCGAACTGGACATGGAGGGGCGCCGCCCGCGGGCGATCTCGCTGAAAACCGCGCCCTACCCGGCCATGCCCACGGACATGCAGGCCCAGTTCACCGCCATGAACGCCGTCGCCGAGGGCACCGGCACCATTACCGAAACCGTGTTCGAAAACCGCTTCATGCACGTGCAGGAAATGAACCGCATGGGCGCGGACATCCAGCTGCAGGCGAACACCGCCATCTGCCGGGGCGTGGATCATCTGACCGCCGCGCCGGTGATGGCCACGGACCTGCGCGCCTCGGCCTCGCTGGTGCTCGCCGGCCTGGTGGCCGAGGGCGACACCATTGTGGACCGCATTTATCATATCGACCGCGGCTACGAATGCATCGAGGAAAAACTGCAACTGCTGGGCGCGTCCATCCGGCGCGTACCGGCCTGACGCCATGACGCAACGACCTTTGACCATTGCCCTGTCCAAGGGCCGGATCCTGGAAGAAACCCTGCCGCTGCTGGCGCAGGCGGGCATTGAATTGCTCGAGGATCCGGAAAACTCGCGCAAGCTGATCTTCGAAACCACGCGCGCCGATGTGCGCGTGATCGT
>CAZHGU010000037.1:0-8826 GCA_964532105.1 uncultured Alcanivorax sp.
CAGGGTCACGCATTCGCGGATGATGTTGTCGTCACCCATCTCCAGGGTGGTGGGCTCGCCTTTATATTTCTTGTCCTGACAGGCCTCGCCCACGGAGGCGAACTGAAAGATCCGGTTGTTGCGGCCCAGGGTGGTGGGCCCCTGAATCACCGCATGGGGCCCGATCACGGTACCGGCACCGATGCGCACGTCGGCACCGATCACCGTGTAGGGACCGACTTCCACGTCCCCGGCCAGTTCCGCCGCGGGATCAATAATGGCTGTGGAATGAATCATGCTCGCTGATGTCCCCTGTCCGAACGTTGATGCGGCGGATCAGACCTCGATTTTCTGTTCCGCCACCAGCAGATCGGCGGAAGCCACCAGTTTGCCTTCCACCCGGCCCTCGCACGCGAACTTGAGAATATTGCGCCGCGTCGTCATCAGGCGCGAATGCAGATGCAGCTGATCGCCCGGGGCCACGCGTCCCTTGAAGCGGGTCTTGTCCGAGCCGCACAGCAGGTAATTATAGCCGTCATCGGGGCGCTTGTTCGCGGTCATGAATCCCAGAATGCCCGACGCCTGGGCCATGGCCTCGAGGATGAGCACACCCGGCATGACCGGATCATTGGGAAAATGGCCGGTAAAATAGGCCTCGTTGACCGAAACATTCTTCAGACAAATGATCTCGCCGCTTTCGTTCGCGGAAATGACGCGATCAATGAGCAGAAAGGGGTAGCGGTGCGGGAGAAACTCCCGGATTTCTTTGGCATCCATCATAGGCTATTCCGTCGAGCCGGGTGTTGAATCTTCCCCCGGAAGGCGTTTTTCCAGCCGGGCCAGGCGGCGGTACATATCGTCCAGATTGCGGAACCGGGCCACGTTGCGGCGCCATTTGCCGTGTTCGTCCGCGGGCAGCGAGGAGGCGTAGACTCCCGGTTCGTGAATCGAGCGCGACACCATGGTCATACCCATGATCTGAACTCCGTCGCACACCTCGATATGGCCGACCACGCCCGACATGCCCGCGATCATGCAGTGCGCGCCCACCCGGGCGCTACCGGAAAGCCCCACCTTGCCCGCCAGCGCGGTGTGATCACCCACCATCACGTTATGGGCAATATGCACCTGGTTATCCATGATCACGCCGTTGCCGATGACCGTGTCCTCGACAGCGCCGCGATCCAGGGTGCAGGCGGCTCCGATTTCCACATCCGTGCCCACGCGCAGCCCACCCACCTGCGCCACCTTGTGCCAGCGGCCATCGTGCGGTGCGTAGCCAAACCCGTCGGATCCGAGGACTGAACCAGCGTGAACTATAGTGCGATCCCCCAGTTCCACGCCATGGTAAATTGTAACATTCGGCCACAGCGTTACTTGCCGGCCCAGACGGCTGCCCGCGCCCACATAGCTGTTGGCCATGACCACGGCCCCGGCTTCCAGCACCGCCCCTTCTTCAATGACGGCATTGGGCCCCACATGGGCACTGTCATCCACACGCGCGTTGTCGGCGACCACGGCGCGGGCATGAATGCCCGGCGGACGCGCCGGCGCGGGATCAAAATGATGGCTGATGCGGGCAAAGGCCAGGTAGGGGTCGTCCACTACCAGCGCGTTCACCGGGCAGACGGCGGCTTCATCCTCGCCACACAGCACCGCCGCCGCACTGGTGGTTTCCAGCCAGGCGCGATAGCGCGGATTGGCGAGAAAGGTGAGCTGGTGGTCCGTGGCGGACTGAATCGTGCCCAGCCCGGAAATCACGCGGTCGCCGTCGCCGTCCAGCCGGGCGCCGACTTCCTCCGCGATCTGGGCCAGTGTCAACGCCATGACGATTATTCCGATTCGTTAAGCTTTTGCACCACCTGCTCGGTGATATCCATGCCGTCCTGAGCGTACATAATGGCCTGAATATTGAGCACGACGTCATAGCCCTCCTCGTTGGCGATTTCCTCCACTGCTTTCATGACCCTGGGCCGCATCTTCTCGACGATTTCCTGTTGCTCGCCCTGCATTCTCTTCTGCACCAGCTTGGACAGCTGACGGGCCTCGATCATCTTGGATTCGCGCTCGTCCTGCAGATTCTGTTTCTCCTTGTCGCTGAGCGTCATGTTTTCCTTTTGCAGCTTCTGCTCGATCTGCTGGATTTCCTGTTGCAGTCGCTGCAGTTTCTCACGCTCGTCGCCCATGTCGCTCTGCATTTCCAGCTGGCTGGCCTGCACTTCCTCGCTCTGGCTGATCGCCTGCATGGGATTGACGAAGGCGATCTTCTTTTCCGCCAGGGCCAGCCCCGGCAATGTCATCAGCACTGTAGTCAGGAAAATGGACAGGATTCGCATGATTCGCTCCCTCAAAAGGATTGTCCGAGTGAAAACTGGAATACTTCCGTATCGTCGCCCGGCCGGTCGTCGATGGGCCGGGCCAGGCTGAAGCCCAGCGGCCCGATAGCGGTCAGCCAGGACTGCCCCACGCCGGCGGAATACCGCAACTCCTCGGTGCTGGGCTCGAACAGGTTATTCTGGATCTCAGTCTGAAACACATTGCCCGCATCCGCAAAGAAAAAGGTACGGACACTGCGGTTATCGGCGGCGAAGGGCGTGGGGAAGATCAGCTCCAGCGAGCCTTCCACCAGCATATTGCCGCCGATGGGGTCCGGATCCGGATCGGGCTGATTGTTTTGCGCATACGCCAGCGCATCCGAACGCGGGCCCAGCGAGCGCGACTCATAGCCGCGCACGGAGCCGATACCGCCGGCGTAATAGTTCTCGAAGAAGGGCAGCACGCGTTCATCGCCATAACCGTCGCCGAAGCCCACCTCGCCCCGGCTGCGCAGGGTCCAGTTGCCCACCAGCGGATAATACCGGTCTCCGGTCCAGGTGGCCTTGAAGAAGTTGAAATCACTGCCCGCCACCGCGGCTTCCAGCTTGACGTTCTGGGACCAGCCTCGGTCGGGCAGGATCCCGCGGTTCATGGTGCTCTCGCGCCAGGAGGCGTTGGCCTTGATCTGGTCATAGCGGAAGCCCCGCAACAACAGGAAACGTTCAATATCCACAGCCACGAAACGGCCCGTGGTGAGATCAATCTGCTCCACGCCCATGCCGAAGCTCACCCGCGCGGTTTCCGACAGCGGATAGCCGAAGGTGACCGAGCCGCCGGCCCGGTCCGAGGCATAGGACGACACCGAGGTCTCCTCGAAGTCGATCTCGGTGTAGTAGAGGCTGAAGCCCCGGCTTACCCCGTCCAGGGTGTAATAGGGATCGCGGTGAGAGAAGCTGTAGCTATCACGCACCTGGCTTCGGTTCACCGAGAACGACACCTGATCGCCGGTGCCCATGAAGTTCTTCTGGCTGACGTTGGCGCCGAACTGCACGCCATTGGCCTGGGAATAACCGATATTGGCGCCGATGGATCCGGAGGGCTGTTCCTCGACCTCGTATTCAACGTCCACCTTGTCCTCATTGCCCGGCACCCGAGTGGTATCCGCCTGAACGCGGCTGAAGTAGCCCAGCCGCTGCAGTCGCCGGCGGGAGAGATCGATCAGCGCGGAATTCGCCGGCGCCCCCTCGAACTGACGCAGTTCCCGGCGCAGCACTTCGTCACGGGTCTTGGTATTGCCGCTGAACTGGATGCGCCGGACATAGACCCGATTGCCGGGTTCCACATAAAAGGTGACATTCACGGTTTCACCGTCGTCATTTTCCTCCGGCCGGCCCTCGACTTCCGCGAAGGTGTAGCCCTCGTTGCCCAGCCGACGCGTGAGCAGTTCACTGGTATAGGTGACCCGCTGCTGGGAGAAGGTCTCGCCCTCCTCCAGCAACAACAGCGGACGCAGTTCCTCTTCGTCCACCGGCAGATCGCCGGCCAGATTCACGTCCCGCACCTTGAATTGCTCGCCTTCGGCGATATTGATGGTGATATAGACCTCGCGCCGGTCCGCGGTCACGCTCACCTGGTTGGATTCGATGGAAAAGTTGATATAGCCGCGATCCAGATAAAACGAACGCAGGCTTTCCAGATCGCCCGAGAGCCGTTCCCGGGAATACTTGTCCTTGCTGCCGAAAAAGGTCCAGAAACTGGAGGGACGCAACTGGAACTGATCCAGCAATTCCTCGTCGGAGAAGACTTCATTGCCGACGATATTGATATCCCGGATCTTGGCCGGCTTGCCTTCATAAATATCAATGGTGAGCGCTACCCGGTTGCGCGACAACGGCTGGGCCTCGATGTCCACCTGGGCGCCATAGCGCCCCTGGGCGATATACTGGCGCTTGAGCTCACCGGTAATGTTTTCCAGGGTCGAGCGCTGATACACCTCGCCTTCCTCCAGACCGGCATCGCGCAGGCCCTGGCGCAGTTTCTTGTCGTTAATGGACTTGTTGCCCTCGATTTCGATGCTGGCAATGGAAGGCCGTTCCGAGACCACCACCACCAGTACATCGCCGTCGCGGCCCAGCTGCACGTCCTCGAAATCACCGGTGCCGTAGAGCCGCTCCACGGCCTGACGCACATCAGCCGCGTCCACACGGTCGCCGGCCTGGATAGGCAGGGTCCGGAAGACCCGTTCCACCGGAATCCGTTGCAACCCTTCCACGCGAATGTCCTTGACCCGGAAGGGCAATTCCGCCGCCCCCGCGGGCAGGGCCATGAACAGCACAAGGCTCGCCAGGAGCCCGATTTTCCAGGCTTGCAAAAATCCCCCGAATCTCATCCGAAATGCCGCACCAGGTCGTTGTAAATCGCCAGGCTCATCAACATGATCACCGCCGTCAGCCCAACACTTTGCGCCATCAACAGGAAACGCTCGGGCAGCGGTCGCCCGATGATCCACTCGACAAACCCGAACACAATCCAGCCGCCGTCGAGCATGGGCACGGGCAGCAGATTGATCAGGCCCAGACTGATACTGAAAAAGGCGAGAAAGAGCATGAAGGTGGACAGTCCGGTGGACGCCGTCTGCCCCGCCGCCTCGGCAATGGTCACGGGTCCGCCCAGGGTTTTCAGCGACAGATCCCCGGTAACCATCCGGCCCATGGCCCCCAGGATCATGCCGGTCTGATCCGCCACCTTGTTCCAGGCCGCGGGCACGGCCCCGAGAACACCGTGATCGATCTGACGGATATCCCCGGCGGACACGCCGGCGCGGCCGTACACTTGATCACCCGAGTCGATTGCCTCGGGCACGATTTCCACGTCCCGGCGCTCGCCGTCGCGTACCAGTGTCAGCGTCAATGCTTCATCCGGATGGGCGCGCACCACCTCCACCCAGTCCCGCCAGTTGTCGACCGGCTCGCCGTCGGCGGCCACCACCCGGTCGCCGCTTTGCAGGCCGGCTCTTTCCGCCGGACTGTCGGGCATGACCTCGCCCACCACGGCACGGGGCGAGCGCGGTGTGAAACCGAGCTGTTCCAGCGGCGCCTGTTCCACATCCCGGGACCAGGGTTCCAGGGACAGCGACAGGGTGCGCTCGTTGCCCGCTTCGTCGGTCACACGCACCGGAATGGGACCGGATTCGCCGGCATAGTGCATGAGCGCCGAAGTCACCTCGGACCAGCCGCGTACCGGATATTCGCCCAGGCGCAGCAGTTCATCGCCGGGTTCCAGCCCCGCCTCGGCCGCCACCGAATCCGCGCGGACCTCGCCCACCACGGGCGGAATCAGGGTCTGTCCGCCCAGCATGATCACCCAGTACAGCGCCAGCGCCAGGATCAGATTCGCGCCCGGGCCGGCGGCATAGATGATGATGCGCTGCCAGGGCGGTTTGGCCTGTAGATCCTCGTCGGCCTGTTCCGGCGGCACCTCGGATTCGCGCCGGTCGAGCGGGCGCACGAAACCGCCCAGGGGCACGCCGCTGATGACGAATTCCGTGCCGCCCCGGCTGGTCCAGCCCACCAGGCGCGGGCCAAAGCCGATGGAAAACTTGAGCACGCGCACACCGAAAATGCGCATGGCCAGATAGTGACCGTATTCGTGAATGGCCACGATAATCAGGATGGTGACCACGAACGCCAGCAGGGTGGTTAGCATCCGGGCTGTCCCCCCTGAACTCGATCGCGTATGAAGTTGCGTGCGTCGGCGTCCACTTCCAGTACCTGATCCAGGGATTCCAGCGACGGATTGGACAGCTCCGTCAGTGCCTCTTCCACCAGCCGGGGAATATCCATGAAACCGATGCGGCGATCAAGGAAGGCCGCTACGGCTTCCTCGTTGGCCGCATTCAGCACGGCCGTGGCACAGCCGCCCATTTGCAATGCCTGCCGCGCCAGGCGCAGGGCCGGAAAGCGCTGCTCGTCCGGCGCCTCGAAATCCAGGCCCGTCAGCCGGGAGAAATCCAGCCGTTCAGTGCCCGAAGCGATACGCTCCGGCCAGCCCAGCGCATGCGCCAGGGGTGTACGCATATCGGGCGTACCCAGCTGGGCCAGCACGGAGCCGTCGGCGTATTCCGCCATGGAATGGACTACGCTTTGCGGATGCACCACCACCTCGATTCGTTCGGGCGTCACCTGGAAAAGCCAGCACGCCTCGATCAGTTCCAGTCCCTTGTTCATCAGCGTGGCCGAGTCCACGGAAATCTTCGGCCCCATGTCCCAGTTGGGATGACACACCGCCTGTTCGGGCGTAACCGCCGCCAGCGTGTCCTGGCTCGCCTCGCGAAAAGGTCCCCCCGAAGCAGTGAGCAGCAACCGGCCTATCCCCGCTTCGTCCAGTGACTGTTGTCCACGCTGCACCGCTTCGGGCAGACACTGGAAAATGGCATTGTGCTCGCTGTCCACGGGGATCAGGGTGGCCCCGTGCGCGTGCACCGCTTCCATGAACAGCCGCCCGGTGACCACCAGCGCTTCCTTGTTCGCCAGCAGGATGCGCTTGCCCGCACGCACCGCCGCCAGGGTGGGCCGCACGCCGGCCGCGCCCACAATACCGGCCACGACCGTACCGCCTTCCGCACGGCCCGCTACCGCGGCCACCTCGCCTTCGCCGGCGAACACCTCTGTGTCCGACTCGGTCTCACGCAGATGGTTCCGCAACGCTTCGGCCGCGTCCGGATCCGTCATGACCACGGTCCGAGGAGAGAACTCGGTACAAAGCGAGGCCATGTCACGCCAGCGGCTGCAGGCGGTGAGCGCGTGAACCCGGAAACGGTCCGGATGACGCCGGACCACGTCCAGGGTCTGGGTGCCGATACTACCGGTTGCCCCCAGTACGGTCAGGCTTTCCATCTCAGGCGCCTCCCGGCAGGCCGAACCAGCTTACGGTGGCCACCATGACCGGCAGGGCGGCGGTAATACTGTCGATGCGGTCGAGCATGCCGCCATGGCCGGGCAGCAGCGTACCGCTATCCTTGATGCCGTGATAGCGCTTGATCATGCTTTCGAAAAGGTCGCCCAGCGCCGAGGCGAGCACGGTGAGCATCGCCACGGCTACCAGGGCGCCCCGCTGGCCGGGCACCACGGGCCACCACCAGGCCGCCACCAGCACCACAGCCAGGGCCAGCACCAGACCGCCGGCCAGCCCTTCCAGAGTCTTGCCCGGACTCACGTTCGGCGCCAGCTTGTGACGGCCCCGGGCGCGGCCGGCAAAATAGGCGCCGATATCCGCCGCCCAGACCCAGATCAGCACGAACATCACCGCCAGCGGCCCCGTCAGCCCCAGCACACCCCGGTCCTGAACCTCCACCACGGCCGCCCAGGCCGGCACCAGCAGCCACCAGCCCAGCACCATCATCACCGGGGTCGGGCTCCACAGAGCCGCGCCCCGGGGATAAGCCACCACCAGTGCCAGCACGGGCAGCCACAGCAGCGGCAGCCAGGTGAGTACGAAATCGGGCCGGTAATATTCCACCAGCAGCATGAGCCCCGCCAGCGAAGCCGACCAGGCCAGGCGCGAGAGCCCGGTGCCGCCCTGAATACCGGACCATTCCCAGCCGCCGGCAACAAAGAAAACGCCCGCGGCCAGTGCAAAGAGGGTACGGTCGAGGAAAAACACCGCCCCCAGGACAATGGGCACCAGAATCAGCGCGGTGATCACCCGTAAGCGCAGCATCAGTGCTTTTCCTCCGCGCTCGTGTCCGCGCGTCCGCCGAAACGACGCTTGCGCCGACCGAAATCCGTAAGCGCCCGGTCCAGGGTTTCGGCGTCGAAATCGGGCCAGAGTTCGTCGGTAAACCAGAACTCGCTGTAGGCCGCCTGCCAGAGGAGGAAATTGCTCAGCCGTTGTTCCCCGGCGGTACGAATGATCATGTCGGGTGCCGGCAGATCCGCCAGGGAGATTTCCTCGTTCAGGCTCTCGGGTGTAACCGACGCGGCCGCGCGCTCGCCGCGCTCCACCTGCTCCGCCAGGCGCCGTGCCGCCCGGGCAATGTCCCACTGCCCGCCATAGTTCACCGCCACCGCCAGCGTCATGCGCCGATTGTCGGCGGTACGCTCTTCCGCGTCGTCCATGCCCGCACACAGGGATGTGTCCAGCCCGGCCCGATCACCGATAAAGCGCAGGCGCACGTCCTGCTGATGCAGCTCTTCCACCCGTTCACCCAGAGCCTTCATGAACAGATGCATCAGATGATTCACCTCGTCTTCCGGCCGGCGCCAGTTCTCCGAGCTGAAAGCAAAGAGCGTCAGCACCTGGATATCGCGCTCAGCCGCGGCGCGCACCACGGTATGGACGGCATCCTCACCCGCACGGTGACCCTGTTCGCCCGGAAGCCCGTGGCGCCGCGCCCAGCGATTGTTGCCGTCCATGATGATGGCCAGATGCTGCACCAGGCCGTTTAACGGCGACTGCTGCCGGGATGACGCTTGCTGCACACTGGATCTCGCTTGCCGGAAAACAAAAACGGGCCGAGTAGTCGGCCCGGAA
>CAZHGU010000038.1:0-8785 GCA_964532105.1 uncultured Alcanivorax sp.
GTCCTTCGCTTCATCGTCGGGCATACGATCAACGGTTACCTGGGTCTGCTCGTAGGGATAGGCCGAGCCGCTAGGACCATAGGTGTTCTGGGTGTAACTGGCGAAAGCGTTCTCAAGGCCCGGGGAGTTGGCCCGTGCCGCCACCAGTCGGCCATCGATGATGACATTGTCCGACCCCTCACCCGGAAAGGCATCATGGGTGGACCAGTAGGTGCCCGCCGGCGCGGCGAAGTTGTTCTTCCACTCGAACTGGTAGAACGCCTCCATGCTCAGGTTCATGGTCAGCCCCAGATTGAAAAAGAGGCTGTCCAGCGGAAGCAGGGCTTCCTTGATGTCGGAGCCGGGCAGACGCAGGGAGTTGAGATCAAAATAGTTGACCGTGTTGATGCCGCCCTGAATAAAGGCTGCCTCGCCCCAGTTGATCACCTGCTGGCCCAGGCGCACATTGAGCGGCATTTTGCCGATATCGAAATCACCCCATACATAGGCGTCCAGCATGCGGCCGAAATTGCCGCCGTAGCGCCGGCCGTCCTCGCTGAAGTCCGAACCGATGCCGTTGTTGGGGTACTGGGAATAATCGGCATAGCGTGTAAAGCCGTTATCCACGCTGGGGGCGGCCGGATCCATGATACCGCCGTCGTGGCCGCCGTTCATGACCACCGAATCATAGAACTGGGTGCCGCTGACTTCGAGACCATAGCGGTTCTGCCAAGTGATCTGCAGTTCCGGAGTGATCTTGGTGACCATGGACGCCAGACCGGGGTCGAAGTTGTTGTTGGCGTCGTTCTTGTTGAGCTGGGTGGAATAGCCCTTCTGGGCCATGTGGATAACGTCTTCATTCGCCTGGAGCTTGGTGTCCTGCCCCTCGGTTCGCCAGAGCGCGCCCACCGAGATATTGGTATCCAGTGTGCCGGTAATATCCGGGTTATCGAATTGCAGCTCGACCGCCCTGACGGGGCCCATCGAAACCGTGAAAAGTCCGGCCGTGATCAGAGCCTGAACCAGACGGACCTGGGACATGGGTCGGGTATGCATTGTTCTACTCCGTGATTGGCCAGTTGGCGTTATTGTTATTCCCTAAAGCCGATCAGCGCACGATCCGGTCACTGGTTGTCTGGACCCATGCCAATAACGGTTCCAACCCGAAACCCCATCCTGCTCCGGGCTCTACCCGCCGAGCCGTGCGTTATGCGGCCGCCTGTTTACTGTTGTAGCAGACGCAAACGATTATGGAAATACAAAAAACCCGGAACCGTACCCAAAAAAGATGACCCATTGGTCCCGTTTTTGGCGGAAACACGGATATTGTCCGCGGGCAACCGTGAAGGACCTTCGGGAGACAGAAGCTATCTCGTTGAAATATCAGGAGAGAAGAGAGACCCGACAGGAAAGGGAACCGACGCGTCCGACAAGGCGGCTGAGGCTACTGCCAGGGCGAGCGGTTCGTCCGAAATCCGCCGAGCGGTCACCACCCCGCCCGGCTCCGGAGCCGAGCCGGGCGGGGAAGAACCTCAGTCGAGGATACGCCCGAGCACCTCGGCCAGGTTGTCGGAACAACCTTCCATGCGCAGCCGTTCGAGTTGTTCCCGGAAGCGCCCCTGGCGCGTCGATTCCAGCCGCACCAGGCGCGAGGCCGCACCCGCCGTATTGGCCGCGATCTGGGGATTGAGACCATCCAGCTTTTTCAGCGCCCGGCTGAACAGGGCATAGCCCTCGCCATCGGCGCGGTGGAACGCCACCGGATTGGCGTTGGCCAGCGTGCCCAGCAGCGCCCGGACGCGATTGGGCAGGTGCCAGTCAAAGTCCGGATGCTCCATGAGCTCGGCTACCTGATCGATAGCCTCTTCCCGCGGCACCGCGGCCTGGAGCGCAAACCATTGATCCAGCGCCAGGGGTTCGTCGCTCCAGCCCCGATAGAAGGCATCCAGCGCTTCCATGGCGCCGTCCAGGCCGTGATTCAGCAGCAACCGGACGGGGTTGAGCCGGTCGGTCAGGTTGTCGGCGTCCTCGAAGGTGCGCGCCAGCTGCAGTCCCGTCTCCCGTGGGCGCGCCGCCGCCAGGTACTCCAGCGCCCGGTAGCGCAACGCCCGGCGCCCGATGGCGCTTGCCTCGGGCTGATAGGGGCCGGGCGTGGCCATCTGCTCCACCAGCGACCACCAGGTAGCTGCCATGGTTTCGCCCAGTTCCCGGAGCAAGTTGGTGCGGGCCCGGTGAATGGCCTCCGGATCAATGGGATCCTCGTGGCGGTCGCCGATGGTGACCTCACCCGGCAGGGCGAGCAGAAGCGCCGTCTGGGCCGGATCCTCGTCCGCCCGGTTCGCGACTTCCGTGAGCACGGGGGCCAGTTGTTCCGCTTCCGCCCGGGCCCGGTCCGGGTCGGCGCGCAGACGCTGGAGCGCGTCCAGGTAAAGCCGCTGGGCCGCGTCCCAGCGGCAATAGCCGTCATCGTCATGGGCCAGCAGGAAGGTGAGCTGCTCGGTGGTGAAGGGATAGCGCAGCTCCACGGGCGCGGAAAAACCGCGCAGCAGAGACGGGACCGGCTTCTCCAGGGTGGAAAACACGAACTCCTGCTCCTCGTCCTCGAGAATCAGTACGGTTTCGGTATCGCCCGCCTCGTTGAGCACCATGGGCTGGCCCTCGGCATCCAGCAGGGCCAGGCGCACCGGAATCATGACCGGTTGCTTGTTGCTCTGGCCGGGCGTATCCGGGGTGTGCTGACGCAGTCGCAGATGATAGACGCCGTCGCGGTGTTCGTCCTCCACGGTGAGCCGGGGCGTGCCGGCCTGGCGGTACCAGCGCCGGAAGGTGGACAGATCCAGTCCGCCCGCTTCTTCCATGCAGTCGACAAAATCGTCACAGGTGACCGCCTGCCCGTCGAAGCGCTCGAAATACAGATCCGAGCCGCGGCGGAAGGCCTCGGGGCCCAGCAGGTGATACTGCATGCGCACCAGTTCGGCGCCCTTTTCGTAGACGGTGATGGTGTAGAAGTTGTCGATCTTGTGATACTCGTCCGGACGGACCGGATGAGCCATGGGCCCCTGATCCTCGGGGAACTGCACGGACCGCAGCAGGGCCACGTCCTCGATGCGCTTGACCGCCGGCGAGTTCATGTCCGCCGAGAACTGCGAATCCCGGAAGACGGTAAAGCCTTCCTTGAGGCTCAACTGGAACCAGTCGCGGCAGGTGACGCGGTTGCCGGACCAGTTGTGGAAATACTCATGGGCCACCACCGCTTCCACGCGCTGATAGCCCTGATCCGTGGTGGTATCCGGATGGGCCAGCACACAGGCGGTATTGAACACATTCAGGCCCTTGTTCTCCATGGCGCCCATGTTGAAGTGGCTCACCGCAACGACCATGTAGATATCGAGATCATATTCCCGGCCGTAGTTGCGCTCGTCCCAGGCCATGGCCGCCTTGAGCGAATTCATGGCGTGATCGAGCTTGGCCAGATCGCGCTGGGCGGCATAGATGCGCAGCGCCACCCGCCGGCCCGAACCGGTGGTGTATTCGTCTTCCTTGCAGGCCAGATCCCCGGCCACCAGGGCGAACAGATAGCCGGGCTTGGGGAAGGGATCTTCCCAGCGAATCCAGTGCCGGTCGCCTTCCTCGCCCGTGGCCACCGGGTTGCCGTTGGACAGCAGCACCGGGAAACGCTCGCGCTCGGCATGAATGGTGGTGGTGAACCGGCAGAGTACATCCGGGCGATCCGGGAAGAAGGTGATGCGCCGGAAGCCCTCCGCCTCGCACTGGGTGCAATACATGCCGTTGGACAGGTAGAGCCCTTCCAGTGCCGTATTGCTTGCCGGATCGATTTCCACCTCGGTATCCAGCACGAAGCGGTCCGGCACATCGAAGACCACCAGCCCCTCGTCGCCGTGCTCGAAGGCGTCATCCGTCAGCGCCAGATCGTCCAGCCAGAGGCCGTGCAGTTTCAGGCGATGACCATCCAGCTCACAGTGCCGGGGGCCGTCCGGGCGCTCCGGGTTGCGCCGCATCTGCAAGCGGGCCTTGACCCGGGTGCCGTCGTCCTCCAGGAAGAATTCCAGTTCCGCCGTATCCACCAGAAACGCCGGCGGTTGATAGTCGGCCAGGCGAATGGGTTTGGGGGCGTGGTTGTCACGCATCATGGTCTCCTTCGCTATCGGGGAAACGCACCGGCTGTTCCCGGTCTTCGGGTGCGGCGGAATCCGGACGCTCGATATAGCCGGTACGCTCTTCTTCCGGCAGAAACCGGGCTTCCCAGGCCAGCACGGCGCGCATGCACAGCGCGCGCTGCTCGTCGGGCAGGCGGTGGCCGTCGGGCCAGCGTCCGGTTTCCACGGCCTGACGCATGCGCTGCACGGCCGGTTCGTCCATCTGTTCAATCAGTAGCTGAATATCACGGTCCTGCATGCTGACTCCGGTTGGTTCGGACGCGGCTGTACCTCCGGACAGGGGGTCCGGTTCAGGATTCGCCCGGGCTGCTGCTCCAGCTCAGCTTGGAGCGGCACGCCTCGTAGAAGTTGTGCCCGGGCGGATGCAGCAGCTTGAGCCGGTGCGGTTTCTTGCCCACCCGGATTTCGTCATGGTGTTGCAACCGCACGCCTTCCTGTCCGTCGCAGCTGACCAGGGGCTTGAGTTCCGGGCTGGTCAGGCGAATCTTGATCTCGCTGTTGCCCCCCACCACCAGGGGCCGGCTGGTCAGCGTATGCGGATTCAGCGGCACCAGCACCATGGCATCCAGTTCCGGGTGCATGATGGGTCCGCCGCCCGACAGGGCATAGGCGGTAGAGCCCGTGGGCGTGGCCACGATCAGCCCGTCCGAGCGCTGGCCATAGACGAAGTCACCGTCGATATAGAGCTCGAACTCGATCATGTGCACGCTCTCGCCCGAAAGCAGCACCACGTCGTTGAGCGCACTGCCCTCACCGATAGCAGTGCGTCCACGCCGGACTTCCATGTCCAGCAGGAAACGCTCCTCGATATGATAATCCCCGCCCAGCACCTGCCCGATCCGGGTGTCGATCTCGGAAGGCCGGATATCGGTGAGAAACCCGAGACGCCCCCGGTTGATACCCAGTACGGGCACGTCGTGGCGCGCGAAGGTACGCGCCGCGCCCAGCAGACGGCCGTCGCCGCCCACCACAATGACCAGATCACAGGATTCGCCCAGCTGGGTGCGCGAGCCGGCCTGGAGTTTGAGATCCTCCAGTCCCGGTGCCAGTGACTCCTCCAGAATCACGTTACAGCCGTACCCCTGAAGCAATTGCACCAGCGAGCGCAGCGAGGCGTCCCCCGCCTGGGCTTCGGCACGGGCCACCAGGCCGATATTGCGGAAACGCTCGGGCACCACTCAGCTATCCATCAGATCCCGGAGGTGTTCATCGCCGGTCTGCAGCCCGCCCTCCAGCACATAGACATCCAGCCCCGCGTTCTGGAGCAGAAAGGCCGCCGAGGCGCTGCGCCGGCCGGTATCACAGCAGGCGATATAGCTGCGCCCGGGATCCAGCATGCGCGATTTCAGCCGCAGCACATTGAGCGGCATGTTGGTGGCACCCTGCAGATGGGCCTGCTCGTATTCGTCCGGGGTGCGGACATCCAGCCATCGGGCGCCGTCTTCCTCCACGCGCCGGCGCGCTTCCGCCGGCGCGAGCGTGGTGACCACGGGCTCGCGCAGCAGTTCATCGAAATCGTCCCGGTCCAGGCGCATGAGAATGCCGTCGGTGGCCATGGTCACCGTGGCATTGCGGGGCTTGCCGGACAGCAGCGCCTCCTCGCCGAACCACTGGCCCTGCTCCAGCATGGCCACGGACATGGCCTCCGCGGCCCCCTCGGCCCGGATGGACACCTCGCACATGCCTTCCTTGATGATGTAGCAGCAGTCCGCGTCATCGCCCTGCTCGATGACCACCTCGCCCTCGCGGCAGCGGCGCGGCTTGAGCCGGCGGAAAATCTCCAGAATATTGCCCGGCGGCACCCGGTAGAACAGCCGCGACTTGAGCAGCTTGATCATCCAGTCGCGGTCGTCGCGGTAGGCCTCGTTGGTATTGATATCGAGAATCACATAGCCGGCGGACTGATCCCAGGACAGGATGGTATCCAGCCGGAAATTGTCGAAACGCACCACACTGACTTCGTCCACCGCGCGCGCGGTGGTGCGCCGGGGCTGATAATGATCCAGCGGATGCCAGGATTCCATACCGCCGGCGGGGATTACCTCGGTGTTACCGTCGGCGTCTTCCAGTTCCACCCGGCCGCTGAGCAGATAGACGGTGGTATTGTCCTGTTCGCCGCGCTCGAAGAGCACGTCGCCGGCGCTGTAATGGCGCACTTCCTGATGATCCAGCAGCCGGTCCAGATGATCGCCGGTGAGCGCATTCACCGGAACAAAGGTCTGGAGCAGATTCTTGTCTATGGATTCACCGCCCGACATAACCACCTCCTGGGGAGACCTTGCTGCTGAAGGAACCATACCAGAAAGGCACCCCGCGCGCAGTCCATGGCCGGCACCGCGCGTCACCGCCCTGGCGACGCGCGCGCCTCAGCGGAATTTCAGCACATTGTCGATGGCGCTGTCCTCCCGGCAGTGCTGACAGCGGTTCTGGTTGCGATCCGACACCCCGGGCTTGAACTGATTGGGTTCATCCACGCGGATCACGCGCTTGCCGCAGATCCGGCCGTTGCCCACATCCACATTGCAGACCGGGTTCTCGTAGTGCTCCAGCCAGGCGCGGTAATGGTCCTCGGTGACCAGGCACTTGCGCGCGGCAAAGGCCGTGGGGTTCTGCATGTAGTCCGAGATTTCGTTGGCGTTGATGGAAATGTGGCCGGCGCCCGGATGATAGGCAATAAAGTTCAGACCCAGCCCCTGAAGTTTTTCCAACAATTTCTCCGCGCCGGTATTGGCCATCTTGGTTTGCTCGCGCTGTGCCTCCTCCAGCTCCTGTTCCAGTTCGGAGATACGTTCATCGCGCTTGTGCACTTCCATGTCCCTGGCGTGCAGCTGCTCGCTCAAGCGCGCACGCTCTTCTTCCAGCCGCTGTTCCAGCGCCACCCTGTACTGTTCGGTGAGCACCTCGATTTCATGGCCGTGCTCGTCACTGCCCCGGGCCTGATCCTCCAGGCTCTTGTTCAGCGAATCCACCTGTTCGCGCAGCGACTCGGATTCCTCGCGCAGCGCGGTGTTCTGGGATTTCAGGGTCTTGAACTGCATCAAGACCTTTTCCAGCTGGGTATTGAGAATCTCTTCCTTCTGCTGGCGCGCGTACTGGATCTGATCAATCTCGTCCTTGTGCTTTTTCTCCATGGTCTGGATGCGCAGCCGCAGCTCCTTGATCATGCGGGCGAGCCGTTTGCGCTCCTCTTCGCCGGGACCGGATTCGGGCTGGACTGTGGGTACATCATCGGCCGGATCCAGGGTGGGCACCTCGTCGCCGGAGGCGGCCGCGGACGCCGGCGTCGAAGCAACCTCCGCCGCGGCCGGCGCTTCTTCGATTAACAAGCCCAGTCGCCGCCCGCGCTCGCGGATGGTGTCGCGCATGAAGACGAAATCATTGGCCCCGGGTTTCATGACCGGATCCCAGAGCTGGTCCTGATGCCAGGCCACCGGACACTGACTGCGGCAGGCCAGTCGAATGGGCCCGGCACCCAGATCCGGCCCCTGGCTGGCGTGCTCCGCCAGATGCCGCAGGGGAATATTCCAGGCGGGATCGGCCATGCCGTCTTCATTGAAGTCCAGCAGAAAGAGCACGGCGGCGACCACGTTCAGCTGGCCGTCCACGGCACAGTAGGCGCCCTTCACGGTTTTTCCGGCATATTCCGGAATGCCCACCATGTGGTCCACGATGGACTCGAAATCCGTATAGAGCATGCTCTTGAGCACGCCCTCGCCCTCATCGCCGTAAAACAGAACCGCTTCGGAAGCCGCGGCAGATGCATTCATACTGGTTTGTCCGTTGGTCAGGGGGCCCGGAGACACCCGTATTCTTGTTGTAGTGCCCGCACGGGGATGCACCCCGACGGAGTATTATGACAAATAATGTCAGCCCGGTGCCGCTCGGAGTCAATACCCGGGCGGAAAAGCGGAGTTGAAAAGAAGGAATACGTCGGGGCAGGAAGGGAGAGGTCAATCCGGCTCGGCGGGCGAGCCGGCTTCAGCGTTCCAGCTCGGCCTCGCCCGCATCCAGGGTCTGCTCATCCATGATTTCGTCCAGGCCTTCCAGCCAGAGACGGTCTTCGAGTTGCTCTTCGATAAAGTCATCCATGTCGTCACCTCCTTTCTTGTTGCTGTTGTCAAAGCTGTCATACACCGGTCTGGTGACCGGATACCAGCAGTCTGGTGATGAAATATGACAAATCATTGAAAACAGGGTTCCCGGACGGGAACCCGACCCCGGTAAGGGTAGAAAAATGGCGGACCGGACGGGACTCGAACCCGCGACCTCCGGCGTGACAGGCCGGCATTCTAACCAACTGAACTACCGGTCCGCTGTATCAACAGTCACCCTTGGTGGGTGGAGAGGGATTTGAACCCCCGACATTCGCCTTGTAAGGGCGACGCTCTACCAACTGAGCTATCCACCCGCCCGTTGGAAGAGGCGCATTTTACCGGTTTGGAGGTTCATGTCAATATGTTTTCGCCAGCCGAGGCGGCGCCGGCCGCCTACTTGCTGGTGTGCTCGAACACGCCGTCCCAGTCGGGCGGCAGATCCTCGTGTTCGAGCTCGCCGATGCGCTCCAGGTAGACCTTGTAAAGACGGCTTCCCGGCTCACGCTCAAGCAATGCCTGCAGGCGCTCGCGGGC
>CAZHGU010000039.1:0-8769 GCA_964532105.1 uncultured Alcanivorax sp.
GGGCTCGCCTTCGGCTTCGCCCGTTACACAACCACGCCGTCGGTAAAGCAGGCGTAGGGTGCGCTGTGCGCACCACATGGGGCTCGTATCAGAATGAGGACTGCCAGGTTTAACCAAAGCGCCTGCCGGGGCGCATCCCGGCTTGCCGCCCGCAAGGGCGGCGCGAGGTTCGGGCATTGAATTAAGCTGAGCTAAAAGGCATGGAGCTGGCCGTTTGGGCGATCCCTTCAAAGAAATTACCCGTTGCGGAGTTCAGAGGAACACCTCTATCAGGACTTGTTCAAGAACGCGTGGTGCTTGAGATACTCCATCACATGCTCCACGCATTCCGTTATGGACTGCTCGTCCGTATTCACATAGATCTCGGGCTTTTCGGGCGCTTCATAGGGCGCGTCGATGCCGGTGAAATCCTTGATCTCGCCGCTGCGGGCCTTCTTGTAGAGGCCCTTGGGGTCGCGTTCCTCGCAGATATCCAGGGGGGCGTCCACATGGACCTCGATGAAGTCGCCGTCGGCGAGCCGGCGCGCGAGTTGCCGGTCTTCGCGATAGGGAGAAATGAAGGCGGTAAGATTGATAATGCCGGTGTCGCGGAAGAGTTTGGCGATTTCGGCAATGCGGCGGATGTTCTCGGTGCGGTCCTCGGGGGAGAAACCCAGATTGGAATTGATACCGGAACGAATATTGTCGCCGTCGAGAATATAGGTGAGATAACCCTGTTCGTAGAGCGCTTCCTCGGTGGCCACGGCCAGGGTGGATTTGCCCGCGCCGGACAGGCCGGTAAACCAGAGGGTGACGCCGCGCTGCTCCATCAACCGTTCCCGGTCGCTGCGCTTGATCTTGCCCTCGTGTGGATGGATGTGTGTACTCATTCGGACTCCCCCGGTTCATTGTTCTCTGTACGCGCGTCTGGCGGGCGTGGCGCGAAAACGGTTCACTGCCGCCAGAACATGGGCGTGAAAAGCACCAGTAAGGTAAAGACTTCCAGCCGGCCGAGCAACATCAGCAGGCACATCAGCCACTTGGCGAATGGATGCAGGTGGCGGAAGCCATCGGACACGCCCTCGATGCCCACGCCCAGGTTGTTCAGCGAGGCGGCCACCGCCGAGGTGGCCGTACCCATGTCCAGGCCCGTGGCGGTCAAAAGCAGCATGGCCGTCACCGAGATCAGGGCATAAACACCCACGAAACCGGCCACCGCCTGCAGCACGCGTTCATCCACGGGCCGGGCGCCGAAGCGCAGGGCAAACACACCCGTGGGATAAATCAGCCGGCGCAGTTCACGCTGGCCCTGGTGGAACATGAGCGCGCCCCGCACCACTTTCATGCCCCCGGCCGTGGAACCGGCACAACCGCCCACAAAACTGGCCATGACCAGCATGTAGGGCAGAAAGGTGGGCCAGGCGGCGGCGTCGGTGCTGGTCAGCCCCGTGCCGGTGGAAAAGGACATCACCTGGAAGGCGGCGTGACGCAGCGCGTTGAAGCCGGAGCCTTCGGTGTTGAACCAGTGCAGCACGGTGGCGGTGATAAAGACATAGAGCACGATCATGCCCAGGAAAAAGCGGAATTCCGGATCCAGAAAATAGGCCGCCACCGAGCGTGCTCGCCAGACGGTAAAGTGCAGGGCGAAATTCACCGAAGCCAGAAAGATAAAGGTGGCGCCGATCCAGTCCACGGCCGCATTGTCGAAATGGCCCAGGCTGGCGTCGTGGGGCGCGAAACCGCCGGTACCGATGGTGGTAAAGGCGTAGCAGATGGCGTTGAAGACATCCATGCCCGCGAACCAGTAGGCCAGGCCGCAGACGATGGTCAGCGCGACATAGATATACCACAGCGCCTTGCCGGTTTCCGCGATACGCGGGGTGAGCTTGGCTTCCTTCATGGGGCCCGGAATCTCGGCGCGGTAGAGCTGCATGCCGCCCACGCCCAGCATGGGCAGAATGGCGATGGCCAGCACGATCACACCCATGCCGCCCAGCCACTGCAGCAGCTGGCGGTAGAACAGCAGGGACTTGGGCAGCACGTCCAGGCCGGTGAGGATGGTTGCGCCCGTGGTGGTCAGCCCGGAAATGGCCTCGAAGGCGGCATCGGTGAACGACAGCGACAGCGCGTCGTTGAGCATGAGCGGCAGCGCACCCGCCAGGCCCAGCACGGCCCAGAACAGGGTGACCACCAGAAAGCCGTCCCGGGTTTGCAGTTCGGCCTGGCTGCGCATGAAGGGCAGCCAGAGCAGGAGTCCGAGCGTGAAGAGCACGCCGAAGGCCACCAGGAAGGATGTTTCGCCGGCATCCTGATAGATCCAGGCCACCACCACGGGCGGGATCATGGTGAAACTGAACACCATCAGCAGCAGTCCGAGAATCCTGGCGATCAGCGCAATATGCATGGCCGGACCTCAGAAGAAGGTGAATCCCACCTGGAAGAGCTTTTCCACATCACTGATGCGGCGCTTGTCCATGAGGAACATGATGACGTGATCGTCCGGTTCGATGACCACATCGTCGTGGGCAATGATCACCTTGCGCTCGCGCACAATGGCGCCGATGGTGGTGCCTTCGGGCAGATCAATGTCCTCGATGCGCCGGCCCACCACTTTCGAGCTGCGCGAATCGCCGTGGGCCACCGCCTCGATGGCTTCGGCCGCACCCCGGCGCAGCGAATGCACATTGACCACATCGCCCCGGCGCACATGGGTGAGCAGGCTGCCGATGGTGGTCTGCTGGGGGGAAATGGCGATATCGATGTCCTGGCCCTGGACCAGATCCACATAGGCCGGGTTGTTGATCAGCGTCATGACCTTGCGCGCACCCAGGCGCTTGGCGAGCAGCGAGGACATGATATTCGCCTCGTCGTCATTGGTGAGCGCGCAGAACACATCGGTGTTCTCGATATTGGCCTTGAGCAGTTGTTCCCGATCCGTGGCCAGCCCTTCCAGCACCACCGAGCGTTGCAGCTGTTCCGCCAGAAAGTCGCTGCGTTCGTTGACGCGTTCGATCACCTTGACGTTGTAGCGTGCTTCCAGCTTGCGCGCGAGCCGGTAGCCGATGTTGCCGCCGCCGGCGATGACGATGCGGCGATAGCTGTGCTCCAGCCGGCGCAGCTCGCTCATCACCGCGCGGATATCGTTGCGCGCGGCAATGAAGAAGACTTCGTCGTCCGCCTCGATGATGGTGTTGCCTTCCGGCAGGATGGGCCGGTTGCGGCGGAAGATGGCGGCCACGCGTGTGTCCACATTGGGCATGTGCTTGCGCAGCTCGCGCAGTTCGTTGCCCACCAGCGGACCGCCGTAATAGGCACGCACACCCACCAGCTGGGCCAGGCCACCGGCGAAATCCACGACCTGAAGTGCGCCCGGATGCTCGATCAGGCGGCGGATGTAGTCGGTGACGAGCTGTTCCGGATTGATGATGACATCAATGGGAATGGCCTCGTTGCGGAACAGCTGCTCGCGGTGCTTGCCGGTGTAGTTGGTACCGCGGATGCGCGCGATCTTGGTGGGCGTGCGGTAGAGGCTATAGGCGACCTGGCAGCCGACCATGTTGACTTCGTCACTGCTGGTCGCGGCGATCAGCATGTCCGCGTCCTCGGCACCCGCCTGCTTCAAAACGGCCGGGTAGGAGCCGTGGCCCTGGACGGTGCTGATATCCAGGCGGTCGGCCAGATCGGCCAGCGGTGCGGTGTCCCGGTCCACCACGGTGATGTCGTTGCGCTCGCCGGAGAGATTCTCCGCGAGGGTTCCGCCGACCTGCCCCGCACCGAGGATGATGATTTTCATGGACCGAAATCCTTCCCGGATGGCTGCCCGGATTTATACAGGCGCGCGAAGAAAAAACCGTCCTGGGCCCGCTCCACGGGGGGCAGCTGACAGCCCGCCCGGCTCGGCAGGGCTCCGGCCCGTTCGGGTGTGTCGTCGCGCGCGTCGGCGTGACCGGCGAGAAAGCGCAGAACCTGTTCCTCGTTTTCGGTTTTCAGAATCGAACAGGTGGCATAGACCAGCATGCCGCCGGGCTTCACAAGCGGCCATAATGCAACCAGGATCTCGCCTTGTAAACGGCTCAACTCGTCCAGGTCCTCGGCCCGCCGGTGCCACTTGCTGTCCGGCTGACGGCGCAGAATGCCGCTGGCGGAACAGGGAGCATCCACCAGCACGGCGTCGAAGGCTTCGCCGTCCCACCAGGCGTTCGGCCGTGCGGCATCCCCCTGGATGAGCTCGGCGATCAGCGCCAGCCGGTCGAGATTTTCTTGTATGCGGGGCAGCCGACCTTCGTCCGCCTCCAGAGCCGTGATCCGGGCATCGGGAAAATATTCCGCCAGCTGGGCCGTCTTGCCGCCCGGAGCGGCACAGGCGTCGAGAATGCGTCCCTCGGCGGGTGCGTCCATCAGGGTAACGGGTAGCTGGGCCGCCTCGTCCTGCACGCTGAAAAGCCCCTCGGCAAAGCCGGGCAGCTGATCCACCGGGCGGGCGGGTTCGATATAGAGACAGTCCGGGCTCAGTTCGCCCGCCCGGGTGTGAAAGCCGGCCTCCTCGAGCTGGCCGGCCACGGTTTCCCGGCTTGTGCGCCGGCGGTTCACCCGCACGGCCAGCGGCGGGGCATCGTTGCCGCGGGCCAGCAGTTCTTCGGCCTGCTCCGGCCAGTCCTGTTGCAGCGCCTGCCAGAGCCAGTCCGGCACCGAGTGGTGGATTTCCGGCGCCAGTTCCGCGCGAAAGGCTTCCGGATCCTGGCCGCTGGCCTTGCGCAACAGGGCATTGCAGAGTCCGGTGGCCCAGGGCGCCTTGAGTGCGCGGCAGACCTCGGGCCAGGCATTGAGCACGGCATGGTGGGCGCGGTCGGTAAACCAGACCTCGTAAAGCCCGGCCAGGAGCGCCAGCTCCACCGACCTCGCGCCGGCCTTGAGCGGTTTTTTCAGGTGCGCCTGGAGCCAGTACTCGAGCAGCCGGTAATGACGGCAGACGCCGAAGGCGAGATCCGCCATCAGACCCTGTTCCGCCGGAGACAGGCCCGGGCGCTCCCGGGCCAGCACGGCGCGCAGGCTCTCGCCGCCGCCCCGGGCCGGCAGCACGGCGGCGAGTACGCGCACGGCCCGGCGCCGGGCGGCATCAGCCATGATCGAGCCGCTCCCCGGGCAGGAACAGATCCGGCCGTCCGTTGCGCACCGCCGCGATATCCATCCCCTTTTTCCCCGGCAACTGGACCTGCGTGATACAGAGCACGCCCTCGCCCGTGGCCACGCGCAGGCCGGAGTTGGTGATTTCCAGGATCAATCCGGGCGTGCCACCGCCCGCTTCCGGGTGGGCCGCCCAGACCCGCACCGCCTGGTCGTTTACCTCCATCCAGGCCACGGGCCAGGGATTGAAGGCGCGCACCCGGCGCGCCAGTACGGGCGCGGGTTCGCGCCAGTTCAGCCGGGCCTCGTCCTTGCTCACTTTGGCCGCGTGGGTCACGCCTTCGGCGGGCTGGGGCTGCATCGCTTCCAGATAAGCCGGAAGATCGGCCAGGGTTTCGGTCAGGGCTTCGGCCCCCAGTTCGGCCAGGCGGTCATGGAGGCTGCCGCCCGTGTCGTCGTCCGCAATGGGTGTTTCGCGTTGCAGTAGAATGGGCCCGGTATCCAGACCCGGTTCCATGCGCATGATGGTCACGCCCGTAACCGTGTCGCCGGCGAGCAGCGCCCGCATGATGGGCGCGGCGCCGCGCCAGCGGGGCAGCAGGGAGGCGTGGATATTGATGCAGCCGAACACGGGAATGTCCAGCACGGAGCGGGGCAGCAACTGACCATAGGCCACCACCACCATCAGGTCCGGCGCCAGCGCGCGCAGGTCCTCTTGCGCCGATGGATCCTTGAGGCTTTCCGGCTGGTGCACCGCCACGCCGGCCTCGACGGCGAGCTGTTTCACCGGGCTGGCCTGGAGCCGGCGGTTGCGTCCGGCGGGCCGGTCCGGCTGGGTGAGCACGGCGGTGACTTCATGTTCGCTGTCCAGCAGGGCCCGCAGTGCCGGGGTAGCGAATTCCGGTGTGCCGGCGAAGACAATGCGCAGAGCGGGCAAGGGCACCTCGAGGGGCTGTCAGGCGTGCTGTTTCTGCTGCTTTTCCAGCTTCTTGCGAATGCGCTGGCGTTTCAGCCGGGAAATGTGATCGACAAAGAGCCGGCCGTTGAGATGATCCAGCTCGTGCTGCAGACAGACCGCCAGCAGGCCCTCGGCTTCCATCTCGAAGGGCTCGCCGTGGTAGTCCAGGGCGCGGACATGGACGCGTTCCGGGCGCTCCACGGTTTCATTGAAGCCGGGCACGGAGAGACAACCCTCTTCCAGTTCACCGGTTTCGTCCGTCAGCGGGGTCACTTCGGGATTGATAAAAACCCGGGGTTCGTTACGCTCTTCGGAGACATCGATGACCAGCACCCGTTTGTGTACATTGACCTGGGTGGCGGCCAGCCCGATGCCGGGGGCCTGGTACATGGTCTCGAACATGTTATCGATGAGCGCGCGCAGCTCGTCGTCCACCTGCTCGACGGGTTGGGCCACGGTGCGCAGGCGCGGATCCGGAAATTCGAGAATGTCCAGTACAGCCATGGCCCGGCGTGCTCCTGTGGTGGCGCCGACTCGGAAACCGGCCGAATCGCGGGAGAGCTATTTTTGCGCCGGACAGGCCCGGCGTCAACGGGCACGGGCGCCACGGGCGCAAGCCGATCGGCGGCCCTGCGGGCCCAGGTGCATCCGTAACTTATAGTAGCACTCGAAATTCGGTTGCTAAGATGATGATCACGTTGCTAATATCGGCTGAAAACCGCGTCTTTGCCCGGGCCCGGAGCCCGCACGCGCCGATAATGATAAAAGGAATCGGGACATGAAGAATTCGCTCCTGCGCGCCCTGACCGCCGGCGTCCTGCTGCTGGCCTTCGGGGCGGCCTCGGCCCAGGTGGCGCTGAAAGAGGATCATCCGGACGTTTACTACGTCAAGGAGGGCGACACCCTCTGGGATATTGCCACCACCTTTCTGGACAGCCCCTGGCGCTGGCCCGAGATCTGGCACGTCAACGAAGAGATCGAGAACCCGCACCTGATCTATCCCGGCGACGTCATCCATGTCGAGCGCGGTGAGAACGGCGAACCCAGACTGGTCATGGAGCGTGGCGAAGAGAGCCAGCAGCCCGAATCCACCGGGGAAGGTGATACCGGGGAAGGCGATACCGTCAAGCTCTCGCCCGAGATGCGGGAAGTGCCACAGGACACCGCCATTCCCTCCGTATCACTGAAAGAGATTCAGCCCTTCCTGCAGCGCGGGCAGGTGGTCACCCGTCAGGAGATCGCCACCGCGCCCAATGTGGTCGGCGGTCAGGATGGCCGGGTGGCCTACGGGGCGCGCGATACCGTCTATGCCCGGGACCGGCAGAAGCGCTGGAATGAACGACCCGCCGATTACGGTATTTATCGCGTGGGCGAGGAATATGTGGATCCCGAGACCCGCGAGATCCTGGGCTATGAAGCCCGGCAGGTGGGCCAGGCCCGGGTCACCGAGGTGGACGGCGATATCGCCACTCTGAACGTGCATTCCTCCACCGAGGAGATCCGTGACAATGACCGGCTCTTCATGTCCCGTAACCGCGAGGAAATCCGCTCCGTCTTTCATCCTTCGGGACCGGACGAAGAAGTTACGGGCAGCATTATCCGCTTTTTCGGCAGCCTGAATTCCGTGGCCAAGAATGATGTCGTGGTCATCGATCGTGGTCGCCGCGACGGCCTGAAAGCGGGTAATATGCTGGCGGTTTACCAGGCCCGCCGCACCGTGCAGGACGAGGTCTCGGATCAGCTGGTGTCCCTGCCCGCGGTCAAATCCGGCAGCCTCCTGCTGTTCCGGGTTTTCGACAAGGTGAGTTACGGCCTGGTGGTGGAATCCGAACGGCCCCTGCAGAAGCAGGATGTGGTCACCAATCCGGGCAACAAGCCCTGACGTTTGAACCGCGAGTGAAGGATGGCCGCCGGCGGGTGCCGGCGGCAAAAGGACCGGTGTCATGGAAGAACATCTGCTTGCGCTGCGACTCGCACGCGCCGCGCTGAAACAGCCCTCCGTGGCCCGCCTTGTGGCCGCCGCCGGCAGTATCCGGCCCGAAGCGCTGACCGACCCCGCGACCCGTGAAGCTACCGGCTGGTCCGCCGGACAGATCCGCGAAGTGCTGGAGCAAACCCGGGACTGGACGGACGAGCACTGGCTGCAAGCCCATCCGGAGTGGCAGCCCGTGGCGCTGGGCGATCCGGACTATCCCGCCTTGTTGAGACAGATTCCCGAGCCGCCGCCGGTGCTCTTCGTGCGCGGCGACCCGGCGATATTGCATCGGCCCCAGGTAGCCATGGTGGGCACGCGGAATCCGTCCGCGGACGGGCGGGTCAATGCCCATGCCTTCGCCCGGGGGCTGGCGGAGGCGGGTTTCGTGGTGACCAGCGGCCTGGCATTGGGCGTGGATGGCCGGGCCCATGAAGGCGCCCTGGAAACCGGGACCACGGTGGCGGTGCTGGGTTCGGGCCCGGACCGGATCTATCCCGCGCGCCACAAGCATCTGGCCGCACGCATCGCCGACGCCGGCACCCTGGTGACCGAGTTTCCGCCCGGCGCGCCGCCTCGCGCTCATCATTTCCCCCGGCGCAACCGCATTATCAGTGGTTTGTCGCTGGCGACCCTTGTGGTCGAAGCGGCCCCCCGCAGTGGTTCGCTGATCACCGCGCGGCTGGCCGCCGAACAGGGGCGCGAAGTGCTCGCCGTGCCCGGCTCCCTCCATAAT
>CAZHGU010000040.1:0-8761 GCA_964532105.1 uncultured Alcanivorax sp.
GCCGCGATCACGGCCAGATTGTTGATGGCGTCGTTGCGCGAGCACAGCCAGACGGAGCGTACATTGGCGTCGCCGTCGCGAAAGCGCATCAGCAGGCCCACACTGATCATGTTCGCCGCCAGGGCGGCCAGGCCCACGCCGGCCATGAGTGCCGCATCCGGTGGTTGCGGATCCAGTGCGCGCATTACGGCCATGGCCAGCACAACGCCGGCCATGACGACCAGGCTGCTGGCCTTGAACAGCGCCGCGCCGGCACGCCAGCGCGCGGAATGGCCGATGACGGCCAGAGTCAGGCCATAGGTGAAGGAATCGCCGGCAAAATCCAGGGCATCGGCCAGCAGGGCCCGGGAACCGGCGATCTGCCCCGCCACCACTTCCACCAGGAACATGGTCAGGTTGATCGCCAGCACCAGTTTGAGCGCGCGCCGGTAGCGCGGGGATTCGCCCTGAAAGGGTTGTTCGTCGTCACAGCAGGCCATCAATCACTCCTCCGCCCGTGAATCTCCATCCGTTGTTGCGAATCCGGCACTGCAGGGACATCCTGAAACCTGTAGCGACTACAGATTCAAGGGGTGTCATGTTCTCGATTGGCGATCTGTCCCGGGAAACCGGTTGCAAGGTGGAAACCATCCGGTATTACGAGCGGGTCGAGCTGATGCCCGAACCGGTGCGTACGGAGGGCAATCAGCGACGCTACGGCACGCATCATTGCGAACGTCTGCGCTTTATCCGCCATGCCCGGCAACTGGGCTTTTCGCTGGATGCCGTGCGGGAGCTGCTGTCGCTGTCCGACGACCCGGACGGCGGTTGCGCCCGGGCCGACTCCATTGCTCGGCAGCATCTCGACGATGTACGCGACAAGATCGCCCGGCTGCAGACACTGGAAACCGAACTGGATCGCATGGTTTCCGGTTGCCCGGGAGATCGGGACTCGCATTGCCGTATCATCGAGGTGCTGTCCGATCACCGGCTCTGTGTCACCGAGCATTGATCGCCCTGCCCGGCGCGCGGATCAGAATATGGAGATATTCTGCGCCGCCGGCAGGGGCTTGCCCTCCTCCAGCGGCCGTTCGTCCAGATTGAACACCACGCGCGGGTGACGGCGCTCCTCGATGGCCTCGATGACGTCGTCGTCGGCGCGGTTGGCGAAGAAATGCGCCAGTTGCCACTGATCCGTTTCCCAGATGTGTTCCGGGATCTCGCGCATGAATGAAATCCGGCCGGTGTTGCGCTCGGGATCATAGCTGTGGGCAATGCCTACATGGATGTTGAACCCGCCCTGGGCCAGCTGTTCCGCATTGGGCAGACCCGGGACCATGAAACCGTCAATGTACTGATCCGCGGTTTCGCGCAGCTCGCGCGAGACATTGTTGAAGCCCAGTACGTCCACGCGGATGCCGCGGTCCTGAATGGCGTTGACCACCTTGGTCATGTCGCCGTCGCCGGTGCACAGCAGCACCCGGTCCAGGCGCTGGGTCTGGAGCAGCATGTCCACGGCCATGTCCAGATCGGCATTGGACTTGGGATGCTCGTTGCCCTCCTCGTCCTTTTGCCATTTCACCGTCTTGATCACCACCTTGAACCCGGTCCGGCGCAGGGCCTCGTGGTAGCCCAGATTCTTGTCGCGATAGACCGGATCCGTGTCCGCGCGGCGGGCGTCATAGGCGATATAGGTATTCATGCGAATCGGCATGGCCCCGTCCCGGGTGGCCAGATTGCGCAGGACGTTGTAGTCCATGCCAAAGCCGCCGTTCGACTGGATATTGGAACCGTCCACAAATATACCAACGCGTTTCACATCATCTCCCGTCATCAAGGGTTCGGAAAAAAACCGCGAAATTCTATCACGCTCTGATGAGTGATGCGTGATCAGTGCACCATGTTGCGCGCCCCGCCGCGGCCCCAGAACAGCGCGAGACAGGCGCCGGCACTGCACAGGGCCATGGTCAGGGTCATGGGGATCAGGCTGTGGTCATGAAAAAGTGCGAACACGCCGCCCGAGGCACCGGCCAGGGCGAATTGCAGGGTGCCGTTGATGGCCGTAGCCGAGCCGCTGTCCGACGGGAAATAGTGAATGAAGCAGGCAATGGCGTTGGGAATGATGATCGCCACCAGGCTCACGGCGACGACGAACAGGGGCACGGCCGCGGCCAGCGGCAGCCAGCCGGCCATGGCCAGCAACGCCACCACCGCGATCGTCGCTGTCTGGCAACCCAGCGCGACCCGCACGATGGACTCCGGCTCGAAATGGCGCAGAAGCCGCACATTCAGACGGTTCAGGGCCAGCATGGCCACCACGTTGAGTCCGAAGAGCACGGGAAAGAGTTCGCGGCTGACGCCGTAGAACTCGATATAGACAAAGGCGGAGTCGGTAATGAAGGCAAACATGGCGGCAAAGGCCAGCCCGTTGGCCAGGATCAGCCCCATGCCGTGGCGGTGGCGCAGCACCCGGCCGTAGGCCGCCAGGATCTGGCCCAGCGAGGCGCGGCTCTTGCGTACCGCGGGCATGCGCGGCAGCCACAGTCCCAGCACGGCCAGCATGAGCCCGGCATAGACGGCCAGAAACACGAAAATACTGCGCCAGTCGAAGAAATGAACCAGGACAGTGCCGATCGCCGGCGCCAGCAGCGGAGCCACCAGCATGACCAGTCCGATGCGGGTCAATACGTCGGCCGCCTCGGTGCCGTCGAAATGGTCCCGCACGGAAGCGGCGCAAATAACCACGGTGGCACCGCCGCCCAGCGCCTGCACGAAACGCAGTGCGTAAAGCTGGTTCAGCGATTCACTGGCCGCGATCAGGACACTGGAGAGCAGAAACAGCAACAACCCGGCCGCGCCCACCTTGCGCCGGCCCAGGTGATCGGACAGGGGCCCGCCCACCAGCTGGCCCAGACTGGTGCCCAGCATGTAGATGCTCAGGGACAGTTCCACCCGGGGCACGGACACGGCAAAGCTGTCCGCCATGGCGGGCAGTGCCGGCAGATAGGTATCGATGGCGAGCGGTCCCACGGCGATCAGACCGCCCAGAATCACGGCCAGACGTTGCGGTGAAACGGTCGACATGGGCACTCCAGCGGGCGTGGACGCAGATGATACTACCCGGTTGCTGAAAGAAAAAAGCTGGCAACGGGTCTGGAACGAAAACGATGAAAAAACGGTTGCCAGCCCGCCCCCTTCGTAGCGACCATACGCGCTTCTCTCGGGGGGCCGGCGGAGACAGGCATGAATCTGGATATCCCTCTGCAACTGGTGCTCATCGGCCTGCTCGCCTTTCTGTGCCAGTGGGGCTCCTGGCGCATCAAGTTGCCGGCCATTCTACCGCTGCTGCTTACGGGTCTGCTCCTGGGTCCCCTGACCGGTGTACTCGAACCCGCCGAGCTCTTCGGTGACATGCTGCTGCCCGGCGTTTCCCTGGCCGTGGCGGTGATCCTGTTCGAAGGCGCCATGACCCTGCGCCTGGACGAGATCCGGGGCGTGGGCCGGGTGGTCTGGCGCCTGATCATTCTGGGCGGGCTCACCACCTGGGCCGTGGTGACTCTGGGGGCCTGGTGGCTGGTGGACTCCATTTCCCTGGAAGTCGCGCTGTTGCTGGGCGCGCTGGTGGTGGTAACCGGGCCCACCGTGATCGTGCCCATGCTGCGCAGCGTGCGTCCGGTCAGCAGTGTTTCGCGGCTGCTGCGCTGGGAAGGCATCATCATTGATCCCCTGGGCGCCCTGCTGGCCGTGCTGGCCTATGAAATCATCGTGGCCACGGGCGCCGAGGCGGTTCAGCAGACCCTGCTGATCCTGCTGCAGAGCCTGGGACTGGGCACCCTGCTGGGCGTTCTGGTGGCGCTGGGACTGGCCTTTCTGCTGCGCCGGCACCTGGTGCCGGAATATCTGCGCAGTTTCCTGGTACTCTCCGCCATCCTCGCGGAATTCGTGCTGGCCAACATGGTGGTGCACGAATCCGGTCTGCTGGCCGTGACCGTCACCGGCATGGTGCTGGCGAACAGCCGCGGGGTGAACACCCGGGACGTGCTGCACTTCAAGGAAAACCTGTCGGTGATGCTGATCTCGGCGCTGTTCATTGTGCTGGCGGCGCGCATCGAGATGCAGCAACTGGCTGAACTCGCGGTGCCGGCCCTGATCGTGTTGGGACTGGTCCAGCTGGTGGCCCGGCCGCTGGCCGTATGGGTGTCCACGCTGGGCAGCCAGCTGAACTGGCGCGAGAAATCCCTGCTGTCCTGGATCGCGCCCCGGGGCATCGTGGCCGCGGCCATATCCGCGCTCTTCGCGGAGCGGCTGGCCGAGAACAATGTGGCCGGCGCGGATATGCTGGTGCCGCTGACGTTCGCCGTGATTATCGGCACCGTGGCCCTGCAGAGTGTTACCGCCCGGCCGCTGGCGCAGATTCTCGACGTGGCCGTGCCCGCGCCCCGGGGCCTGTTGATCATCGGCGCCAATCCGGTGGCCCGGACCATCGGGGAAGCACTCAAGCAGAATGGCTTTCCCATCCTGCTGGCCGATTCCAGCTGGGAACACAGCCGCGCGGCGCGCATGCGGGGATTGCCGGTGTATTACGGGCATTCGGTGTCCCAGTATGCCGACCGGGCCCTGGATCTGGTGGGCTTCGGGCGCATGCTGGGCATGAGCATGCGCCGGGAGATGAACACCCTGGCCGCCATGCGCTATCGCATGGAATTCGGCGAGCAGAATGTGTACAGCCTGGCGCCGTCCGCCGAACAGGAAGAGAAAATCACGGCGGTACCGGATCATCCGGGCCGCACCCTCTTCGCCCCGGATCTCACCTATACGCGCCTGGCCAGTCTGCTGGATCAGGGTGCCGTGGTCCGCAAGACCCGGCTCACCGCGGCCTACAATTTCGAGGCCTATCTGGACACCCCCGGACGCCAGGTCTGGCCGCTGTTCGCCATTGACCCCCGGGGCTGGCTCCATGTCTTCAGCACCGAGGAAAAACCCCGGCCCCAGCCGGGCTGGCACATTCTGGGCATGATCCTGGAGGAATCCGATCAGCAGGCGCCCGAGTCCGGCGAGGAAGTGGTCAAGGCCCGGGCCCGGGAAAAGCAGAAACAGAAGGAGGCCAAGGCCGCGCGCAAGGAGAAGAAGATCGGCGGCCGCGGGAATGGCGAAGCCAACCGATAACTCATAAAAATCAATATTTTATAAACGAAACTTCAGATAAACTGTAAACCTTCGCCGCGGTAGGTGGGCACCTCGTCCACCACCCGGCCGTCGCGGATCAGCAGCAGGGTGTTGAACCGCTCGCACAGCTCGCCCGCCTTGGCGTGACGGAAGAAGACCGGCTCGCCCAGCCCGGGGGCATTGTCGCCGGTAAGCGGTGTCTGTACCTCGCCCGCGCCCTCGTTGGGATCCAGCGCCAGACCTTCCGGCAGGGCCGGCACCGGCAGACGGTCGGGCGTGGCGCTGCCCGAGGCCACATAGCCGCCGCCCAGACAGGTGACATGATCGTCGTCGGGCTGGCGCACCACTTCCAGCGCGAACATGGCTGCGGGGACATGCCGGAAATTGTGGTAGTGATCGAACAGGGCCGGCGAATAGAGACCGCTGCCCGCGGTCACCTCGGTCACCTCCCGGTCGGCGGTGGTGGATTCCAGACTGCCCGTGCCGCCGCCGTTGACGAAGCGCAGCCGGGCGCCCGCGTCGTGCAGGGCCTGGACCACGGCATCCCGGCGCCGGGTCAGTTCGCGGATGGAACGCTTCTTGAGCGCGCGCACCACGGCATTCTTCGCACGCTGGCCGGGTCCGGTGTCCGTAACCCCGGCAATCTGGGCCTCGTAGCCCATGACCCCGTCCAGGGTCACCGCCGGGTGATCCCGGATTACCCGGTAGAGTGCCAGTGCGTCTTCCACGGAGCGCACGGGCGAGCGGAAGACGCCGAAATTCAGCCCCGGCAGGCGCATGGACATGTCCACTTCCAGGCACAGTGGCAGGGTCACGCCCACCTCTTCGGCGATGGCGCCCAGACGGTACACATGTTCGGGGCAATCCACCATGAGCGTGATCTCGCCGCCCCGCGCAATCTGCTCACAGACGCGACGCACCGCGTCCAGCTCCATCGTGGGATACGCCACCAGCAGGTCCGTGAACCCCTGTTCGGCCAGCATGCAGGCCTCGCGTGCGTGGAAGCACATCAGGCCCTGGAAGCGTGGGTCGAAGGCCCGGGCATACTCCAGTACCGCCCGGCTGCGCACGGACTTGCTCGCCAGCCGCACGGGCAGATCTCCGGCCCGCTCGAGGATGCCGGCGAGGTTCCGGTCCAGCCGGTCCAGATCCACCAGCGCGGCGGGCAGCGCCCTTCTCTCCAGCGCCTTGCGGTAGTAGGCCCAGGCTTCGCTCATTCGTCCCGCCCTCTCGGTTTCTGGGAATGGCTTTCCAGTTTCAGCCCCGCCAGGGCGAAACGCACCAGACGGCCGCTGAACAGATTATCGATCAGCTTTCCGAACAGCGTGTACTTCTTGCGGGTATAGGGATACCAGTTGGCTTCAATGGTATCGCTCTGCTTGTCGATCATGACGGCCTTGGAGCGGGTAAAGCCCAGCAGCCCCTCGGCGCCCTTGACGCGCCCGAAGCCGGATTCGCCCGTGCCGCCGAACGGCAGGCCCGGATTGCCCTCGGTCACCATGACATTGTTGATGGGCACGGCCCCGGCCTGGATATGACGAGCCACGCGCTCCGCGCGTTCGAGGTCCTTGCTCCAGACACTGGCGCTCAGGCCGAAGTGCGGATGATTGGCGTACGTCAGGGCTTCTTCCTCGGTATCAAAAGGCATCACCGGAATCAGCGGCCCGAAGGTTTCCTCGTGCATGAGCAGCATGTCATCGGTAATGCCGCTGATCACCGCCGGCTGGATGATGCGGTCATTACCGTCCACATCACCACCGCCATGCACCCGGGCCCCTTTCTCCCGGGCGTCTTTCAGATGCCGGCGGATAATGTCGCACTGGAAATCCGTGGTAATGGCGCCCAGGTCGGCGTCGCCGTCGTCATCCGTGTTGACGACCAGTTTGTCCACCTCGTTTTCCAGTTCGTGCACGAACTCGTCGTAAATACCGCGCTGCACATAAAGCCGTTCCACCGAGGTGCAGGATTGCCCCGAATTGGTCAACGCGCCCCAGAGCGCGCCGGCTACGGTGCGTTTGAGATGGACATCATCAAAGACGATCATGGCGTCCTTGCCGCCCAGTTCCAGATCCACCGGAATCAGCAGCGGTGCCGCCTGAGCCAGGATCCTGCGCCCCGTGGGGGCGCTGCCGGTGAAAAAGATCTTGTCCGGCCCGGCCTCGATCAGCTGTTGCGCGGTTTCGCCGTCGCCGTAGTGCACGTGCAGATTGCGCTCCAGCAGCGGAATGCCGCGCACCAGTTCCTCGAATACGCCCTGCAGCGGCGTATGTTCGGAGGGCTTGAGCAGCACACCATTGCCCGCCGCCAGGGCGCCGGCCACGGTGGTCATGGCGATATGGAAGGGATAGTTCCAGGGCGTGATCACCAGCACCACGCCCAGCGGCTCGTGCCAGATGCGCGATTTCTTGCCCATCAGCGCCAGCGGCGTTTCCGCCTTCTCGTCGCCGAGAATCTTCGGCGCGCGCTTGATGACCCAGTGCAGATAATCCAGCGTGCCCAGCACCTCGGACACCAGCGCATCGGTGCGCGTCTTGCCCGTTTCCTCCATGACCCGCTCGACGATCCACTCGCGCCAGTCGCGCATGCGTTCCAGCAGCTGCTCCAGCGCTTCCAGCCGCTGCTCCAGGGGGGCGGCGGCCAGTTCCCGGGCCTGATCGCGGGTCTGTTTCATCATGGCCGAAGTCTCTTCCATCAGCTGTCCTCCCGAGCTACCGGTTCGCAGTGAATCTGGCAACCAATGCCGTCATGAATCCGTCCGTCCTCGTCCACGCCGGCGTAGTAGACAGTGAACACCACGCCCCGCAGGCCCATGTCCAGCAGCCGGAAAGGCGCGCCCGCCAGGCCCGGCAGACGTCGCAGGGGCGTGTTGACGGCGACCAGCAACGACAGCAGCGGGCGCGGCAACCAAGCGAGCACGGCCACCAGCTTCAACAGGGCCTCGCGGTCCTCCGGCGGACTGGATTCCAGTGCCGTTTCCAGATGACGCGCGACACCGCTGTCACTGAACGAGGGCAGCCCTTCGCCGCCGGGAATGAGCACATCCCCGATCCGGTTCCAGGCCCGGCGCTGGCTGTCCGTAAGCGGCGTCATGCGGCCTCCCCGCGGCGGTCCATGGGGGCGCCCAGCAGGCGTTCGGCGGCCCGGTGCGCCAGCGCCATGATGGACAGGGACGGATTGATGCCCGGCGCATCGGGGAAGAGGCTGGCGTCCAGGACATAGAGATTGGGCAGGCCATGGACCTGGAAATCCGGATTGACCACCGAGGTGGCCCGGTCCTGTCCCTGGGCACAGCCACCCATGAGATGCAGGCCGATACGCACCGGCGAATGCACCACCTTGCGCGCGCCCGTAGCGCGGTAGATATCGTGAATGACGTCCAGCCCGGCGCGGGCGCGGCGGCGCTCGGGCGCGGCCACGCGCTTGTCGATGCGCAACCCGCCCCGGCTGTCGCCGCCGATGCGGCCCGGGGTCACATCGCGCACTGCCACCTCGATACAGGCCAGGTGGCGGTAGGCGCGCATAAGATCACGGTGTTTCGTGCCGAAACCGGGCAGCAGATAGGCGGCGCCGCTCGGGCCCATGAAGACGTTTTCCAGCTTGAACCCGGCCGCGCGGA
>CAZHGU010000041.1:0-330 GCA_964532105.1 uncultured Alcanivorax sp.
AGGGATGGAGCGCGCGATCCCTCCCTCTCGCCGCGCGTTAGCGCGGCTAGGCGGTTGTCGAGGCCCTACGGCCGCGCCAGGTTTTTTATGGGTGGCGGAGAGGGAGGCCGTGATGAGAACCCTCCGTTCGACCAATTTGCCGGGAGCAAATTGGCGCGGAGCCGGCGCCAGCCGGCGCCAGCCGGCGGAGCCCGAAGGGTGGGGTCCATGGATGGACCCCACAATCCCACCCCGCGAAGTTCGCCCGATGGGTTAATGCAAGCAACAAACCCGGCGTGGCCGGGTTTTTTTATCTCTGCCCGGAAATACGCAGCTGGATCTGCACCCATC
>CAZHGU010000041.1:340-8759 GCA_964532105.1 uncultured Alcanivorax sp.
GGCGCGAGCCGGCGGAGCCCGAAGGGCGCACTCCATGGATGGAGTGCGCGATCCCTCCCCTTGAAGCATCTTACGGTGGCGATTCGGGATTCTTGCCCAAAGCCCGGTTTTTTATCTCTGCCCGGAAATACGCAGCTGGATCTGCACCCATCAGCGACATCCCGCCGGGACCCGCCTACCCTTGCAAAACCCGATTTCATCATCAGATTGGACTATAGTCGTGGTTCCGTAACCCGTAAGGGGACCCGTATTTTCCGTGGAACCGTCAGGAGGCAATAGCCGGTGGAATACAAGGATTACTACCAGATCCTGGGCGTGGATCGCGACGCCAGTCAGGACGAGATCAAGAAGGCGTATCGCAAGCTGGCGCGCAAGTATCATCCGGATGTGAGTGACGAGTCGGACGCCGAGCAGAAGTTCAAGGAACTGGGCGAGGCCTATGAGGTGCTCAAGGATCCGGAGAAGCGTGCCGCCTATGATCAGCTGGGTGCCGACTGGCAGCAGGGGCAGCAGTTTGATCCGCCGCCGGACTGGGATCAGGGCTTCGAGTTCCACGGTGGTGGCTTCACCGGTGCCGACGAGGAGGCCTTCAGTGATTTCTTCGAGAACCTCTTCGGCCGGGGCGGATTCGGAGGGCGTCGCGGCCGCGGTGGCGGCGGTTTCCAGGCCCGGGGCCAGGATGCCCATGCCCGGGTGCAGGTGGATATCGAGGATGCCTTCAACGGCGCCACCCGGCCCATTACGTTGCGCAACACCGAAATGGGCGCCGACGGCCGGCCCCGGGTCAAGGAACGCACCCTGAATGTGAAGATTCCCAAAGGGGTCAAGCAGGGCCAGCAGATCCGGCTGGCCGGGCAGGGCGATCCCGGCATGGGTCAGGGCGAGCACGGTGATCTCTATCTGGAGATCGAGTTCCGGCCCCATCCGCTCTACCGTGTGGACGGACGGGATCTGTTTCTGGATCTGCCCGTTACGCCCTGGGAAGCCGCGCTGGGTTCGAAGGTTCAGGTGCCCACGCCCGGCGGCAAGGTGTCGCTGACGGTGCCCGCCGGGGTGAACAGCGGCCGCAAACTGCGGCTCAAGGAACGGGGGATTCCGGGCAAGCCCGCCGGGGATCTCTATGTGGTCTTGCAAGTCCATGTCCCCAGGGCCGATAGTGAGGAAGAAAAGAAACTCTGGCGTGAACTGGAAAGCCAGTCGCAGTTCAATCCAAGGGCGAATCTGGGAGTCTGAGCGGTCATGGCGAATGAAATGGAAAACGCCCTCGCGGGCGAATTGCTGGGCGAGGACCGGGGCGTGACCCTGGCGGAGGTATGCCGGATCTGCGGCGTGAACGCCGACGAAGTGATCGAGCTGGTGGAAGAAGGCGTGGTGGAGCCCGAACGGGAAGGGCGTACGCAATGGCGCTTTCACTCGGTCAGTGTCTGGCGGGTGCGCCGGGCGGTCCAGTTCCGGCAGGATCTGGGCGTGAACAATGCCGGCGCGGCCCTGGCGCTGGATCTGCTGGAGGAGCTTCAACAGCTGCGGGCGCGGGTGCGGCAGCTGGAGGAATAGTTCGCAAGCCCTGAGCGATATTGTACCCGGGAACCTTGATAGTTTCCCTGCTCCCAGAGTTCCTTGCCGCGCTTTTACTGAGCATAAAAAAAGGGCCCGCGTAGCGGGCCCTTTTCGTTGCGGACAGGACTGCCTGGATCAGCTCGCCTTGGCGACCTTCTCCTGGTCCGGGTCCTTGTCCTGACCACCGTCGCCTGTGGCGGTTTCGCCCTGGACCATGCCCTTGCCGTAGAACTCGTCTTCGGTGAAGACGTCCACTTCCACGGCATCCAGACAGGCCTGATCCGCCTTCTTGACCAGATCCGCCTCGGTGGCGCTGATAATGCCCTCTTCCAGAGCCGAACCCAGCAGGTCCTCGATCTCGCCGCGCGGCAGTTTGCGTGCCTTCTGGGCGGCGCGGATTTTCTGGCGCACGGGTTCCGCTTCCGTGGTCAGGCGGAAGGCCTTAAGCAGACGACCCAGGCCCTGGCTGTCGTCTTCGCCCACATAGAGGCCGGCGGTGAGCCGCTGATACTGCTCGTTGTACTCCTGCAGAATGGACGCGGCCTTACTGGTCTGATCATCCAGGGGCGGCCGAGCGATGGGGTTGATGTTCAACCCGAGCCGGCCAATGGTGCGCAGGAAGAAGCCCAGGGGGCCGCCGAAGTTGTCATAGATGCCTTCAAAAGCCTTGTGCACTTGGTACATGGCATACTGACAGCTGTACTGCACCAGCGGCAGATCCTCGGCCCGGCGGCCTTCCGCTTCATAGCGGCGCAGCGTGGCCAGTGCCATGTACATCCAGGCGAGCGCGTCCGCATAGCGGCCGGTGAGGTTGCCGCGGGTTTTCAGCTTGCCGCCGATAACGAACATGGCCAGGTTGGTCATGAGCCCGAAACGGGAGGCGGCCCAGCCCAGACGCCGATACCAGGTATGGGTCTTCGGATCGGCCGACTTCGGTGTCTTGACCGTGAACCAGCCGCGCGTGAGACCGCGCACCAGGGTCATGATCATGCCCGCGAAGAACTGGCCCATCCAGCCCATCAGATGCTTGCGGAAGGCGGCGGTGTCGTTGTTTTCCACCGCCTGGACCACCGGATAGGCGTGCGGATGGCAGCGCGTGGCGCCTTGGCCGAAGATCATCAGGGTGCGCGTCATGATGTTGGCGCCTTCCACCGTAATGCCCACGGGCGCGGAGGTGTAACCGCCGCCCACGACATTGTTGGGGCCCTGCATGACGCCGGCCCCGGCGAACACATCCATGGCGTCGGTACCCACTTCCCGGGCGGTCTCGGTGGAATACGCCTTCATAATGGCCGAGGCCACCGGCGGCTGAGTGCCGTGATCCAGCGCCGAGCAGCCGAAGACACGGCCGCCCTCGAACATGTAGTTCATGCCCGCGGCATGGCCCACCTTGGCTTCCACGCCTTCCATCTTGCCGATGGGCATGCCGAACTGGGTGCGCACCATGGAATAGGCGCCCACGGCCGCCGAAGCGCCGCGCAGTCCGCCGATGGCACCCGCCGGCAGCGACACCATGCGGCCACCGGCCAGGGATTCCATAAGCATCTTCCAGCCCAGGCCGATGTAGTCTTCGCCGCCGAGCACGTCGCCGGGCGTGGCGATAACGTCGCGGCCCACGATGGGACCGTTGTAGAAGGTATCGCCGATGGGCTCGTGGTAGTCACCGATGTAGAGCCCTTCCTTGCCCTTTTCCATGAGCAGCACGGTAATGCCGGCGTCCTCGCCGTTGCCCAGCAGGTTGTCCGGATCGCGCAGGCGGCAGGCCAGCGAGATCAGGTTGGCGATGGGCGCGAGCGTGATGTAGCGCTTGCGGAAGTTCAGCTTGAACTTGATCTCGCCGTCACTGTCGCGGAAGACCTCGCCCTCGGCTTCCATGGACGCGGCATCCGAGCCGGCGGTGGGCTCGGTCAGGCCGAAGCAGGGGATATAGTCGCCCTTCGCCAGCCGGGGCAGATAATGGTTCTTCTGCTCGTCGGTGCCGTAGTGGGTGAGCAGCTCGGCCGCACCCAGGGAATTGGGAATGACCACCAGGGAACTGAGAATGCCGTTCACCGGCGAGATCTTGGCCATGACGGCGGACTTGCCCAGCGTTGACAGCGGATTGCCGCCGTATTCCTCGGGGATCTGCATGGCGAAGAAGCCGTTGTCCTTGAGGAACTGCATGACCCGATCGTCGAGTTCCCGGGTGCGGGCGGTCTTGTAGCCGTCCACCATGGACAGCAGCTCTTCCACCGGCCCGTCGAGAAACTTTTGTTCGTTTTCCGGAAGCTGATCATAGGCTTCCGTGAGCATCTTCTCGAAGTCCGGGTTGCCTTTGAAAAACTCGCCCTCGACCCAGACATGGCCGGCTTCGAGCGCCTGGCGCTCGGTGTCGGAAATTTGCGGCAGGATCTTGTTGTCCCGCATCCACTTCATCAGCATGCCAAACATTGCGTGCTCTCCGGTTGCGCCGGTTCTTGCCGGCGGGTTTGCTCTTGCGACTCCGCGCTTATTCGGACTCGACGATCATGGCGGCGCCGATGCCGCCGGCCGCGCAGGCGGTGGTCAGCGCCTGACCGCCGCCGCGGTGCTGCAGTTCATGCAGGGTCTGACCGATCACCCGGGCGCCGGTGGCGCCGAAGGGATGGCCGTAGGCGATGGAACCGCCGTTGACGTTCAGCCGGCTGCGGTCCACTTCGCCCGGGGCCTGGTCACGGCCCGTCATCGCGCGGATGTAGGCGTCACTGGCCAGTCCCCGGAGGTTGCAGGCGATCTGGCCGGCGAAGGCCTCGTGCATGTCCACCAGCTCCAGATCCCCGAGCGACAGTCCGGCACGCGCCAGCGCCCGCGGCGCGGCCAGCACCGGACCCATCAGCAGATCCTCCGCCGGGGTCTTGGCCTCGAAGGCCCATGAGCGGATATAGCCCAGCGGATTGTACCCCAGGGCCCGGGCCTTGTGTTCGCTCATCAGCAGCAATCCGGCGGCGCCGTCGGTGAGCGGACTGGCGTTGCCCGCGGTGACGCTGCCGTTGTCCCTGTCATAGACGGGCTTGAGCTTGTCATAGCCCGCCCGGTCGGAATTCATGCGCACCAGGTTGTCCTCGTGCAGCCGGGTGCCGTCCGGCAGGGTCACGGGCATGACCTGATCGTCCATGCGTCCTTCCTGCCAGGCGCGAGCGGCATTGGCATGGGAGGCGTGGGCGATGTCGTCCTGCTCGGCGCGGGGGACATCCCACTTCTTGACCATCTTCTCGCAGCTCTCGCCCATGGTTTCGCCGGTGGAATACTCGGTGATGCTGGGCCTCGCGGGCACGATATCCCGGAGCTTGAGTCCGGCGAGAACCCGGATGCGCTCGCGGTTGGTCTTCGCGAAGCTGAGATCGCGCAGCGCGGCGGACAGGCGCCGGGTGAGCGGAATCCGCACGTCGCTGCACGAATCCGTGCCGCCGGTAATCACCGTATCCGCATGTCCCAGCAGAATGGCCTCGGCGCCGCTGGCGGCGGTCTGAAAGCTGGTGGCGCAGGCGCGGGTAATGGAGTACGAGTCCACCCGGTCCAGGCCGCAGGCCAGCGCGATCTCCCGGGCGATAAAGGGCGCCTCCGGGATCATGATGGTCATGCCGAACACCAGCTGGTCCAGCTCCTTCGGGTCCAGGTTGTTGCGTCCGATCAGTTCATTGACCACGAACTCGCCCAGTTCAATGGCGTTGAAATCGCGCAAATGGGTGCCGATGCGCGCGAAGGGGGTGCGCAGTGCGTCCACCACGGCCACCCGGCCGCCCGGACCGCTCAGTTGAATGCGTTCGTCCGCCATTGCCACGTTTCTCCGTTGGTTTGCCATGCCCGGCACCGGGCTGTAAGATCAATTACACTTTGGTCGGTGTAGAATCCGGCTTCGAAGCCTATTTCAAGCCTACATCGCCGGTCAACGGCCAATCCTGTATATTGTCAAACAAGGCGCAAGGTGTAAGGAGGATTACAGTCATGGCGGAAGCAGCGGTGGAGCGTCGGGAAGCCGTGCGCGAGCGCATTGAGGACGCCGCCCTGCGCGTGTTCTCGGAAACCGAATTCCACCGGGTGGCGCTGGCGGACATTGCCCGGGAAGCCGGTGCCTCGCTGCAGACGCTGTACCGCTACTACGGCGGCAAGGAGGCGCTGCTCAACGCCTGTCTGCACCGCTGGCTGGGGGAGCTGGCCGAGCGCATGCTGGATCATCTGGCCGGGATCGAGACCTACAAGGACCGGCTGCGCAAGGTGTTCTGGGTGGTGCTGGATTTCTTCGACCGCAATCCGCGCGTGGGCTGGATGATGATTCACTCGGTCTATCCGGGTCGCTGGGGCGATGACATGACCCCGGCTCAGCATCGCCTGACCGGCCTGTTCCTGGCGGTGCTGGAAGAAGGGCAGCACTCGGGGGTGCTGACCAACCGGGTGGATTCCATGGTGCTGCTCGATATCTTCTACGGCCTGCTTCTGCGCGTGAACCAGATGCATCTGCTGCGCCACGAAACCCGGCCCCTGGCCGAGCAGGCGCCAGTGCTCTTCGATATGCTCTGGGCGGCGATCTCGGCGGACCAGGTTGCGGGGCAGGACGGTCAGGCGGTACAGGTGACCTGATTGCGACCGTTCTGCTTGGATTCGTAGAGCGCCTGATCCGCCTCCCGGAGCAAGCGGGCGGCGCCATCGGAGGTGTCCGGATAATGACAGGCCACGCCCAGGCTGACGGTGACCGGCACCTGGCGACCACGGATCAGAAAACGCTCCTGCTCCACGTTCTGTCGTACCCGCTCGGCCACTTTCCGGGCCCCCTCCCGGTCGGTTTCCGGCAGCAGAATGCAGAACTCCTCGCCGCCGTAGCGCGCGGTCACGTCCGCATCCCGGCAGGCGCTCTGCGCGATCACGCGGCCCACCACCTGCAGGCAGGTATCGCCCACCTGATGGCCATGGGTGTCATTGAAGTCCTTGAAGTGATCAATATCGATAAAGAGGAGGGACAACGGATGCCCATAGCGGTAGCAGCGGTTGTATTCCACCGCCATGATTTCGTCGAAGCTGCGCCGGTTGTGCAACTGGGTCAGCGCGTCGGTCAGGCTCATGGTTTCCAGCTGGCGGTTGGCCTCGGCCAGCTCCCGGGTGCGTTCCTCCACGCGCTGTTCCAGCATGGCGTTGGCCTGGCGCTGGGTCTCGAGTGCTTCTTCCCGGGCCAGGCGAGCGGCGCGTTCCTGATCCAGGGCTTGGCGCTGGGCATGCGCGCGCCGGCGCCGTTCCTCGTTGATGCGTTCGGCCATGGCCAGCGACAGCAGTGACACCAGCAGGGTGGCGCCGATCTGGACGGCGTTCTCGGTGAACAGGTTGCGCGGCAGAACGGAAAACCGGCTGCCGGCCAGAATCAGGCCGCCGACCAGCAGTGCCCCCCAGGCCAGCAGATAAAAACGCGCGGATTGTTCTCCACGCCACCAGGTATAGATTCCGGCGCCAAAGGCGGCCACACAGGCGATATTGGCCCCGGCCACTACCGTGATCAGCATCAGGGTATAAGGGGCGAGCAGAACAGCCAGGATCATGAGCGTAAGCAAGGCATAAAGGCTGTACAGGCCCAGCTGTACCGGGCGCGTGTGGTGCCGGGTGCCCAGATGCAGGAAATCCCGGGTGAACAGCATGGCGAAGACGACGGTCAGGCTCAGGAAAACCCCGATACTGCGTTCGTTCCAGTCCACGGCCTGGGGCCAGAAATACTGGAAGCCGTAGCCGGTGACCGAGAGCACGAACATCACCAGTGCCAGCAGATGAAGCACATAGTAGCCGTGGGCGCGTTCGCGGATGCCCAGAAAAATGAAGAAGTTGTACAGGCCCATGATCAGCATGGCCCCGAAGAAGAGCGCGGCTACCGTCTGCTGCAGCTGGGAATGCGTAAAAAAGTCGTCGTAGGTCCACAGCTCCAGCGGCACCTGCAGCGGACCCGTGCTGTGGACATGGATATAGAGTGTGCGGGTGGTCTCCGCCGGCCATTCCAGAGGGGCCACGAAGAAACGATGACTGACAGGCCGCTCGGAGAAGGGCTGGTGGTCGCCCATCTCGAAGGACGACACGACTTCCCCGTCTCCCACCGCGTAGACGTCCACCTGGTCCAGGGAGGGATAGCCGATTTCCAGCAACCGCTGGACCGGCTCCGGACTCTCGTTGCGCACGGGCAGGCGGAACCACCAGTGATCCGGGCTCAGCCCCAGATTGACGTGATCGGAGGCTGGTTCCCAGCCGCTGTCGGTGGCCATGACGTCCCGGATGGAAAGCTCGCCCTCCGGACCGGCGTGCAGGCGCTCCAGGTGGCCGGAGGGGGACTGTCCGGCGGTGTCATCGAGAACCAGTGGCCCCGCGTCCCGGGCTTGCGCCGGCGCGAGCACCAGCAGGGCAAGTCCGGCGGCCAATAGTCCGCAAAGTCGGCCCTGACGGGCCGGGAAGCCGGGGATCGTCGGACTCATGGGCCTTGTTCTCCGAGCGTGCCGGCGTTCATTTGTGTACCCCGCTGCGTTGCGTGGAATCCTTTTTTCTTATCATCTTCCATTATGCATTTTTACCATGATAGCGGATTGACGGCGAGGCAATGGCGACGGGCTCTGCGCGCCAGGGCCGGAGCGCGGGGCGTCCCGGGGAGGAGGGAATCGGAGTCGAATAAGACTTGATAATCATTATCAACCGCATTAGTATTGGCCTTATACGGAGGTGAAAGGCCATGTACGTCTGTATCTGCAAGGGCATAACCGATCATCAAATCCGCGCCGCCGCCCGGAACGGTGCCGTGAGCATGCGCTCATTGAACCGGGAACTCGGCGTCGCCAGCCAGTGCTCCAAGTGCTCCCGGCAAGCGCGCGAGGTGCTTCGTGAA
>CAZHGU010000042.1:0-8734 GCA_964532105.1 uncultured Alcanivorax sp.
CGATCACGCCCAGCGCTTGTTGTTCCCGTGCAAGGAATAGCGGTGTGCCGCCCTGATCCGTAATCTCGCCCGCGGCTTCTTCCAGGGCCGACAAATCGACACCGAGTTCTTCCTGCCAGCGGCGGTTGCCCAGATAGAGGGTGGCGCCGTCGAGCTGCGCCTGCACGCCCTTGCCGTTGAGCGCCTGGAAGTGCTGCACGGAGGGTATCTCCAGGCCCTGTTCGCCGGCGCGTTCGACCACGGCCTGCGCCAGCGGATGTTCCGAGCCCTGTTCCAGGGCCGCGGCTTGTCGCAGCACGTCATCGTCTGTGCCGGTGGCACTGAACACCCGGGTCACCGCCGGCCGGCCCTGGGTAATGGTGCCGGTCTTGTCCAGCACGATGGTGTCCAGCCGCGCGGCGGTCTGCAGGGCTTCGCCCTGACGGATCAGCACGCCCGCCTCGGCGGCCTTGCCCACGCCCACCATCACGGACATGGGCGTGGCCAGGCCCAGGGCGCAGGGACAGGCGATGATCAGCACCGTGGTGGCAGCCACCATCATGTGCACGGTTTGCGGATCCGGACCCAGGTTGTACCAGGCCAGCGCCGCCACCACCGCGATCAGCAGAATGATGGGCACAAAGACCGCCGAAACGCGATCGGCGAGACGGCCGATGGGCGGCTTGGCCCCCTGCGCCTTTTTTACCAGGGCAATGATCTGCGCCAGGGCCGTGTCTTTTCCGACACGGGTGGCCTGGTAGATGAGGGTGCCGCTGTCGTTGAGCGTGCCCGCGGCCACCTCGTCGCCAGTTTCCTTGCGCACGGGCATGGGCTCACCCGTGAGCATGGATTCGTCGATCAGGCTGCTGCCCTCGATCACCTCACCGTCCACGGCAATCTTCTCGCCAGGACGTGCCCGGATCCGATCGCCGCTTTGCACCTCGTCCACCGGCACATCCGCTTCGCTGCCGTCGGCGCGCACGATCCGCGCCGTCTTGGCACGCAGATCCAGCAGCCGCCGGATGGCCTGGCCGGTCTTGCCCCGCGCGCGCACTTCCAGGGCCAGGCCCAGATTGATCAGGCCGATGATCATGGCCGAGGCCTCGAAATAGACATGGCGCGCGGCGGCCGGAAACAGCTCGGGTGCGAGCACCACGACCATGGAATAGAGCCAGGCTGTGCCCGTGCCCAGCGCGATGAGCGTATCCATGTTGGCGTTGTGGCCCCGGAACGCCTTCCAGGCGCCGGTAAAGAAGTGCCCGCCGGCGAAGACCAGAATGCCCAGCGTGACGATACCGATCCCCAGCCAGACCCACTGACTGGTGCCGCCGGGCTCCACCGCCATGCTGCCGCCCAGCAGGCCCCAGGCCATGACGGGCACGCCCACGGCCAGGCTCACCGCCATGTCGCGCAGCAGCCGATGATAGTGCGCTTCTTCCTGGCGCTCCTTTTCCGCGTCCGCCTGTTCCGGATCCTGGATGGGCTCGGCGCCGTAGCCGGCATCTTCCACTGCCCGGACCAGAGTATCCGCCGTCGCGGAACCGGTAACCCGGGCCGTGCGGTCGGCGAAATTCATCTCCGCGTGCTCCACCCCGGATACATTGCCCAAGGCGTTCTCGATGGTGCGGACACAGCCGGCGCAGGTGGCTCCCGAGATGGACAACTGAATCTCGTTGCCGGACTGTGACGCGGCAGAGGTTCCCGATGCAGCGGATTCGGTTGCATCGGTGCCGTGACAGGCGGGAGTCTCGGTTTCTTCCGATTCCACTGGCCGGGCCGAATAGCCGGCATCTTCCACCGCGGATACAGCCTGCTCGGCGCTCAGGCCCTGGTGGCGAATTTCGGCACGGCCATCATCCAGGGACACGTCCACCTCCGTGACTCCGGGCAGGGCGCGCAGGGCCTGCTCCACGGAGGCGCGGCAGTGGCCGCAGCTCATGCCCTGGATGTCCAGATGCAGTGTTTCCGTAGCGTTTGCGCTCATGAGGACACCTCCGGAGACGGGCTTTGATTCAAAGCCTCGATAATGGGACAGCTTTCCGCGGGTCCGTGACCCGTGCAGCGCTCTTCCAGATCGGCCAGTACGCCGCGCATGCGTTCCAGGTCGGCGATGCGTTCATCCAGATCCGCCACTTTCTGTCGCGTCAGGGCCCGGACTTCCCCGCGGTCGGCGTTGGCGTCCTGCAGCCGCAGCAGATCGGCGATTTCGGCCAGGGAGAAACCCAGTGTCTTGGCGCGCTGGATGAAACGCAGGCGCTCCACGGCGGACGCCGGATAGAGCCGGTATCCGTTCCGCCCCCGCGGCGGCTCCGGCACCAGGCCCCGGCGCTCGTAATAACGGATGGTTTCCACATCACTGCCGGCCGTTTCGGCCAGCCTGCCGATGGTCAGACTCTGCATGGCTGCCTCCTGTAACTGGAGACAGCATAACCCCGGAGTTGACTACAGGGTCAACAGTAGCAGCCTGCTAGAGATCCGCCCGGCGGCCGAACTGATAGCGCAGGGCCTCGGGCATCCAGCGGCTGATGCCGGCCAGCATCCGGTTGACCCGGCCGGGCACGCTCACGGGCTTGCCCGCCCGCACGGCCCGGTAACCCGCCTCGGCGACTTCCTCCGCCGTGGTCCAGAGGAGTCCGGGCAGGCGGTTCATGCGTTCCCGGTTGCCCATGACGTCGTGGAATTCGCTCCAGGTAAAACCCGGACACAGGGCCGTAACATGAACACCATGGGGCTTGAGTTCCATGTCCAGTGCCTGGGAGGCGTGCAAGACGTAGCTCTTGATGCCGGTATAGAGCAGCCCGGGCGGCGTGGGCGCGAACGCGGCCACCGAGGACAGATTGATGATATAGCCCCGGCCCTGTTCGCGCATGGCCGGCGCCAGCCGGTGGCAGAGTTCGGTGATGGCGGTCATCATCACCTGGATCTCGCGGGCATGGGTGGACCAGTCCGTTTCCAGAAAGCCCTCGCGGATGGAAAAGCCCGCGTTGTTGACCAGCAGTTCCGGCCGGATGGCGCGTTCATCCAGTTGCCGCGTCAGTTCGGCCGGCGCGTTGGGGTCGGCCAGATCGGCCGTGAGCGGGATGACCGAAACGCCGAAACTGTGCTCAAGTTCGCCGGCGAGCTCTCGTAAACGTTCTTCCCGGCGGGCTACAATCACCAGACTATAGCCCTGTTCGGCGAGTAGGCGGGCGAAGGCCCGGCCGATGCCCGCTGAGGCGCCGGTAATCAGTGCATGGGTCATGAAAACAGTCCCGTTTCTGGTTGCCGTGGAAATACGCAGTGCATTGTCACGAGGAGAATCCCATGCTGCAACGCCGGTTGATGCTCACCTTTTTGATGTTGTCGCTGACCGCGCCCGCGCTCCAGGGAGCGGAAACCGCCCCGGTACGCGACAATGACTTTTCCTACACCTATATGAATTTCGGCTATGAGCTGTGGGAATACGATTTCGGTCCGGCCGATCTGGATGCCGATTCGCTGTTCGCGCGCGGCAGTTATGCGGTGGACGAGCATTTGTCGCTGCGCGGCGGATTGTCCTTCTACAGCGGCGACGGCAACTTCGACGGGCAGCGTCTGTCCGTGGGCGCGGGCTTCAATACGCCCTTGAAGGATCGGCTGGATCTGTCGGTCACCGGCGATCTGGTCCATGACAATAACGACAGGGACAACGAAAACGGCGTCATTCTCAAGGGCGGTGTTCGCCACAACACCACCACGAGTGTGGAGCTGGCCGGCGGGCTCTTTTACGAGAACATCTACAGCGATGCGGACGATCTGGGGCTATTCGGCCGCTCGCTCTTTCGTGTCGATGAGCGGCTGGACCTGGGCGCGGATCTGCGTCTGGGCGGTGATATCTTCACCCTGGGCCTGTTCGGCCGCTATAACTTCTAGCAGGCTGAGTGCACAAGGTTTTTTCAACAGCCTGCTACCCGAGGTTCCTGCGTTATTGCGCGCTGTTTTCGCGCTGTCCAAGCTGGTCACTCAATGTGGCCAGCTCGGCGTGCAATGCCTGCAAGGCGTCCACATCGCCGGGTTTTTCGATAGCGCCCAGCCGCTCGCGCAGTGAAGATGTGTCCAGGTTGCGCTTGTCGAGGGCTTGCATGAAAGGCGTGTCCGCGGCCAGCCAGTCGCGCAGGGTGGACAGCAGCACCTCCACAGCTTGTGTCCGGGCGGCGGGCGCCATGTACTCGCCGGCCACGTCGTCGGAGCCGGCCAGCCCTTCCAGCCGGATCAGGCGCTGTACCAGCGCGCGCAGGGTATCCACCAGCGCCGTCGCCGAAGGCACGGGCGTTTGTGTGCCCGCCAGGGTTTCCAGATCCCGGGTCAATAAATCGCTGGCCACGCGCAGATAGTCCCGCCGGCGCTGTTCCGGCAGCCACTCCGGCGGTACCACCCGGTGTTCGGGGACCTTGCCCAGCACCCGGTAATCGCCGGCCGTGCGCGGCTGCTCCGGTTCGCCATGAAGCAGAAAACGCACCACCTGAAAGCCCACGCTGGCCTCGCCCTCGGCCGTGGCGCCCTGCTGTTCCAGCAGCGACGAACGGGACAGTTCCACGGTGCGGTCGTGGACAATGCCGCTTTCCGGCCACTGGGAGAGCCCGTCAATGTAGCCGGGAAAGATGGGCGTCGGGTCGATGCGTTTCAGCCGCTGTTCCAGCCGGGGGTGGTGGCGCACTGTTATTCGCAACGGCACGAAGGCCTGGTGAAAACCTTCATGGAGACCGCGCCAGGTTTCGCGGGCCGTATTCAGGCGGGCTTCGCCGGGTTCGGTGAGCAGACCGCTGACCGCTTCGCGGAAGGTGCGCGCTCGGATCTCCAGGGTCTGGCGCTGTTCGCGGGCGCGCTCTTCGTACCAGCCGGCCAGGGCCGTGTCCTCTTCCAGCGCGTCCACGCGCTGTTCGGACGGTTCGGTCTCTTCGTCCGGTGCCCGGTCGCAGCCGGCGACGGTCAGCAGTATCAGGATCCAGAAGGCGGTTGTACGCATTATTCTCTCAGGCTGATCAGGGGCCAGCCCCGTTCCCGCGCCTCGCGGGCCAGGGTGGGATCCGGATCCACGGCCACGGGATGGTCCACGCGCGATAGCAGCGGCAGGTCATTGTGCGAATCGCTGTAGAACCAGCCCTGTTCCAGGCGCTCGCCGGTTGCGCGCAGCCACTCGTGCAGCCGTTCCACCTTGCCGTCACGGTAGCAGGGAATGCCCTGGATGTCCCCGGTATAGTGGCCGTGGCGCATCGCCACCCGTGTGGCCAGCAGGTTTTCCACGCCCAGGCGTTCGGCAATGGGCGTGGTCACGAAGTCATTGGTGGCGGTGATGATCATCAGCGTATGGCCCTGATCCTGATGTTCCCGTAACAGTTGTCGTCCCCGGGGCAGTATAATGGGCTCGATCTTGTCGCGCACGAACTGCTCGCGCCACTGCCGGAGCTGTTCCACCGGGTGTTGAGTCAGCACGCGCAGGGAAAAACGCAGATAAGCGTGAATATCCAGGCGTCCGTTGACATAGTCCTGGTAAAAGGCGTCATTGGTGGTCTTGTAGTGATCGGCGTCCACCACGCCCTGTTCCACCAGGAAATCGCCCCAGAGGTGGTCGGAGTCCCCCGCGATCAGGGTGTTGTCCAGATCAAAAAGTGCCAGTGTCATCAAGGCTCCAGCCGGATTCGGGCAAGGGCGGGGCCGGACACCCGGGTGGCAGGGGGCACGCCGCCGGGCGAAGGATAGCAAAGGCCGGCCCCGGTGGTCTTGTTCCGGCGGGTCGTTTGCCTGGCGACCCCGGCGCGGGGTTTAATTAGGGGTCGGGTCGCCGTACGGGGACAATGGCGGCCACCCTGCATCCGGGCGTCTGGATTGACCGCAGGACGGCAAGACCGGCCCGCTTGAGGAGTTTATGACCGGAATTATTGACGAACAGGGTTTTCGGCTGAATGTCGGGATCATTATTGCCGGACCGGATGATCGCGTCTTCTGGGGCCGCCGGGTGGGCAACCGGGATGCCTGGCAATTCCCCCAGGGCGGCCTGGATGAAGGGGAAACGGCGGAAGAGGCGCTGTTTCGCGAACTCCACGAGGAAGTGGGCCTGATGCCGGACGATGTCCGTGTGCTCGGCGTTACGGATCACTGGCTCACCTATCGCCTGCCCCGGCGTTTCATGCGCAAGCCGCGCGGCAATCATCGTCAGTGTATCGGCCAGCGCCAGAAATGGTTTCTGTTGCGTCTGGAAGGCGGGGAAAGCGCCATTGATCTGCGGCGCGGCAGTGACCGGCCCGAGTTCGACACCTGGCGCTGGGTGCATTACTGGTATCCGGTGCGCCGGGTGGTGCATTTCAAGCGCGGCGTTTATGCGCGCGCGCTGAGGGAACTCGCCCCGCTGCTCCGGGAAGACTCCCATGCTTGATACGCTGCGCCGTATTGTTCAGGAAGTGAACAGCGCCTCCGATCTGCGTGAGGCGCTGAACCTCATGGCCCATCGGGTCCGCGAGGCCATGGGCACCGAGGTATGCTCCATCTACCTGCTGGACGAGGCCGAACCCAAATATGTGCTCATGGCCTCGGAAGGGCTGAAACCCGAGGCGGTGGGCCGGGTCAGCCTGAAACTCTCCGAGGGCCTGGTGGGTCAGGTAGGCCTGCGCGAGGAACCGGTCAATCTGGAGGACGCCTTCAGCCATCCGCGCTTTCATTATCTGGCGGAAACCGGCGAGGATCCCTTTCACGCCTTTCTGGGCGTGCCCGTGATCCATCAGGGTTCCGTGTTCGGCGTGCTGGTGGTGCAACAGCGCGAGGCGCGCCGTTTCGACGAAAGCGAGGTGGCCTTTCTGGTCACCATTTCCGCGCAACTGTCGGCGGTAGTGGCCCATGCCCGGGCCACGGGCGGGCTGCATAATCTGGAGGAAAACCGCGAGCACAACCGGGCCTCCTTCTTTACCGGCCTGGCCGGGGCGCCGGGCGCGGCCATCGGCACCGGCGTGCTGCTTTTCCCGCCCGCCGAACTGGATGCGGTGCCGGACCGTCCGGCCGAGGATATCGAGGACGAAGTCCAGCGCCTGGAAGCGGCCGTGGAACAGGCCCGTACCGAAATCCGGGATCTGGGCGAGCGCGCCCGCGACAGTCTGGGCGTGGAGGAACAGGCGCTGTTCGAGGTCTATCTGCGCATGCTGGATCAGCACGCGCTGGCGGGCGAAATGGTGGAGCGCATCCGGGACGGCAACTGGGCCCAGGGCGCGTTGCGCCAGGTGATCCAGGAGCATGTGGGCAACTTCGAGCGCATGGAGGACAACTACCTGCGCGAACGCGCTGCCGATGTGCGCGATCTGGGCCGACGCATTCTCGCGCGGCTGCAGAGCAACAACCGGCGTGAGCCGGATTTCCCGGAGTCGTGCATTCTGCTGGGTGACGAGATCACCACGCCCATGCTCATGGAAGTGCCGCGCGAGCGCATTGCCGCCATTGCCACCACCCGGGGTTCGCGCAATTCGCACATGGCAATCGTGGCCCGGGCCATGGGCATTCCCACCGTGGTGGGCCTGCAGGGCGTGCCGCTGAAAAAGCTCGACGGCAGCGAGCTGATTCTGGATGGTTTCCGCGGCCGGCTGATCGCCAATGCCACGCCCGAGCTGCGTCAGCAGTTCGAGGACATCATCGAGGAAGAGAAAACCCTGCTGGCCGGGCTGGAAAAGTGGCGCGACGAACCCTCGGAAACCCTGGACGGGGTGCGCATCCAGCTGCAGGTGAATACCGGGTTGATGACCGATATCCAGCGCTCACGCGAGCGCGGTGCCGAAGGGGTGGGCCTGTACCGCACCGAGATCCCCTTCATGGTGCGCGACCGCTTCCCCTCGGAAGAAGAACAGCGCGCCATTTACCGCGAACAGCTGGAAGGTTTCGCGCCCCATCCGGTCACCATGCGTACCCTGGACGTGGGAGGCGACAAGGAGCTGAGCTACTTCCCCATCGACGAGGAAAACCCCTTTCTGGGCTGGCGCGGCATCCGGCTGACCCTGGATCACCCGGAGATTTTCATGGTGCAGGTGCGTGCCATGCTCAAGGCGGCCGAGGGGCTGGACAATCTGCGCATCATGCTGCCCATGGTGACCACGGTCTTCGAGGCGGAAGAGGCGCAGCACCTGATTCACCGCGCCTGGCTGGAAGTTCGCGACGAAGGCGTGGATGTGGCCATGCCGCCGGTGGGCGTCATGGTGGAAGTCCCCGCCGCCGGCAGGCAGGCGCGGGCCTTCGCGCAGCGCGTGGATTTGCTGTCCGTGGGCACCATTGACCTGACGCAGTATTTGCTGGCCGTGGATCGCAACAATCAGCAAGTGGCGGAACTTTACAACGCCTACCACCCGGCGGTACTGCATGCCCTGGTGCATGTGGTGGAACAGGCCCATGAAGAGGGCAAGCCCGCCGGTGTCTGTGGCGAAATGGCCGGCGATCCAGGCTGTGCCCTGTTGCTGCTGGCCATGGGCTATGACTCGCTGAGCATGAACGCTTCCCAGTTGCTCAAGGTCAAGGCGGCGTTGCGTCAGCACCGGATTCTCTTTGCCCGGCAACTGCTCAACGAGGTGCTGGCCATGGACAACGGCCAGGTGATCGCCTCCTACATGGACCTGCAGATGCGCAAGGCGGGTCTCGGCGACCTGGTGCGGCAGTAGGATCAAGGACCTCTGATCGGCCCCGGGGCAAGGCTTGTCGCTGCGCTTTTTCGTCCAGCTCGGCGTTGCGCCTCCTTGACGTACAGGCAGTACGCCGGCGTCGGCGCGCC
>CAZHGU010000043.1:0-8707 GCA_964532105.1 uncultured Alcanivorax sp.
GGCAGGACAAGTGCCGGCACTCAACCGGCGCGGGATGCGATGGAATTATCCGGCGTACCGTATTGATTGTGAAGGGCGTGTTCGATTTCGCGGCCCAGCTTGTCCCGCCTTACGGGCTTGGCGATATGGCTGACCATGCCGGCGTCGTGGCAGGCGCGGATCTTGTCCGGTACCGCGTGCGCGGTCAGTGCCACCACGGGGATATCCGGCACCCGACCCTCGGCCTGCAGCCGCCGGATTTCCGCTGTGGTTTCGAAGCCGTCCATGTCCGGCATTTCACAGTCCATGAGAATCACGTCCGGCATGCGGGCGGTGCCCAGCAGCACCGCGATCGCCTCGGTGCCGGATTCCGCCGTTAACACCTCGTGTCCGAGTTTCTGACACTGCCCCTGGGCCACCATCAGATTGGTATGGTTGTCGTCCACCACCAGAAGCCGGGCCGGCGTATAGGCGGCGTCCGGTTCAACTGCCTCCTCGCGGTCGGCCTCGACGCGCTCGGCCGGTGGCAGGGGAACGCGGAACCAGAACCGTGAGCCCTTGCCCGGTTCACTGTCCACGTCGATTTCCCCGCCCATGAGCTCCACCAGTTGCCGGGAGATGGCCAGGCCCAGCCCGGTACCGCCGTGACGGCGGCTGGTGGAGGCATCCAGCTGATAGAAGTGCTCGAACAGCCGGGCCGCGCGGTCGCGGTCAATGCCGGTACCCGTGTCGATCACCTCGAACAGCACATAGTCCGTATTGTCCGGCTCATGGCGCACCCGGATCCGCACTTCGCCGTCCAGGGTGAACTTGATGGCATTGCTGATCAGGTTGCTCAGGATCTGGCGCAAGCGCAGCGAGTCGCCGCTGACCGGTTTTTCACCGCCATCGGGCATGTCCATGTTCAGTTCCACGCGGTTCTCGCGCGCTTTTTGTTCAAACAACTGAATGCAGTCATGGACCAGCGTGCGCAGATCGAAACTGTGCTGCTCCAGCTCCATGCGGCCCGCCTCGATCTTGGCGTAATCCAGCACATCATTGATCAGATGGAGCAGGGTGTATCCGGACTGTTCGATGACCCGCAAATGCCGGGACTGATCCTCATCCAGCCCCTTGTCCCGGATCAGATCGATATTGCCCAGAATGCCGTTCAATGGCGTGCGCACCTCGTGGCTGATGGTGGCGAGAAATTCGCTGCGCGCATTGAGTGCCTGATGAAGCTCCCGGGTGCGCTCGTGTACCCGCTGTTCCAGTTCTTCCGTGGCCTGTTTCTGGATGCGTTCGTTTTCCTGCTTGAGCGCGGTCATGCGATGGGCCAGGGCGAAGGACAGCAACAGCGCTTCCAGCGCCGTGGCGCCCTGCAGCGAATATTCGAGAAAGGGGCTGCTCTCGATAATGCCCAGTGTGCGCAGCCAGAACAGCACGGCCACGGCGGCTACGGCGGAATAGGCGAGCAGGAAGTAGCGCGCGGAAACAAAACCCTGAAGGGCCCGCGCCACGGCCATGCCGATAATCAGCAGCGTCCAGGGCAGCAGTATGAAAGACCCGAAGCGCAGCCAGAGTTCGACATTGAACATCGCGATGGGCGCGGTTACGAGAAAGACAGCGGCCACACCCCGGAAGGCCCGGGCAATACGCGGATTGCTCCGGCGCAACCCCAGAAAGGAGTGTGCGAAAAGCGTGGAGAAGGCCAGTGTGCCCAGCAATAGAACCGGCTGGGCGTGATGATTCCACCAGGCCGCTTCCGGCCAGAGCCACTGCAGGCCCAGGCCCTGGCGGTGAAGAATCATCAAGCCGAACGTGCCCAGGTACAACACATAGAAGAGATAACTTCGGTCCCGGATGGAAAAGAAGATCATCAGGTTATACAGACACATGATGGCGACAATACCGAAGTAGGCTCCGGATACCAGGTTGCTGCTTGCCTGATGCTGTCGGAAACCCTCCGTCGAATAGAGTGTCGCGGGCATGTCCAGAATATTGTCGCTTTTCACGCGCATCAGCAGCCGGGTGGTTTCGCCGCCCGTGAACTCGAACGGAAAAACGATGTGAGGATGATGCATGGGGCGTTCGTGCCGGGCCAGTGTTTCGCCGCTTTGCCACTGGTTGACGAGTTCATTGTCGTCGTTGAAGCGATAGAGGGTTATCTGGTCGGTGACCGGTCGCGACACCTCCAGAAACCATCGAGAGGGGTCTGCCGGCGCCTGAAGCTCCAGCAGGAACCACATGGGGTTTTCGCTGAAACCGAAAAAGGGGTACTCGTCGCGGACCGGACGGCCATTTCCACGAATTCGTTCCAGGGCCTGAACCGGGTTCAGTTCTTCGTCCGGTGCGAGGTAGCGCATCTGCTGTGCAACGGAGCGGCTTTCCATGGACGAATCCATGGACAACACCTCCGCCCGGGCTCCCGGGTGCAGGGATACGAGCACGAGGCCGAGCAGAATGTGCCAGGGTGCTGACCGGGCCTCCATGGCATGTCTCCGTTGATCATGCCGCCACGCGGGCGCCTGGATGAAATCACTTTCCCGAGCTTTTCATGCTACTCCGCCAAAGCAGCAGGTACCAAGGATCAGGGGAGTCAGCGGCCACGGTGCGGTTCCGGATGGGGGTCCAGGTAGTGTTCCAGCCGGGCGCGAAAGGTGGTGTGAACCCCCAGTTTTTTCAGGGTCCAGTAATGGCCGCCCAGTACGCGGTCGATCAACAGGGTTCGGGGCGACGGTTGAAAGGATTCCAGATAGCGCCAGGGCGTGGACCGGGTTTTCTGCGCGAGATGAACGTGCAGGCGTGAATCCGCGAAGTCGAAGGGTTCCTCGCCGAAGACGGGCATGAGCAGATCCACCCAGCCGGCATAGAATTCGGATTCCACGTCCGGGCCTCCTTGCTTGCGAATGCCCAGGGCCTTCAGGGCCTCTTCCAGGGTATTGAAGTCCCGGTCCAGGGCCGCGCGCATCAGCTGCCGGAAGAGGGCGGTATCTTCGTCGGGAATGCGTTTGACGGCGCCGAAATCATAGATGATCAGCGAGCCGTCGGGTCGGAAGGCGAAGTTGCCCGGATGGGGGTCGCCGTGCAGTGCATGGTGATAAAAGATCTGTTCACTGATGACGTCGAACAGCCGCTGACCGAGCAGATTGCGCGTGGCCTGATCATAGTGCTCACCGGTCGCCACGGTATCCAGGTCGTCGCCGGTTTCATAGGTAAGGGTGAGCACCTTGTCCGTGCTGCGTTCGTCGATCACCTCGGGAATGATCAGCCAGGGCTGATGCTGGTGAAAACGGCGGAACTCGGTCAGGTGGGCCGCTTCCTGCTCGTAGTCCAGTTCCTCGGCGAGCTGCTGGCGGATTTCGTCGAAGATGGCATCCAGTGTGTCGGCGTCCACCTTGAGCAGTCCGCCCAGGCGCAGAATGCGGCGCAAATGACGCATGTCCGAGTCAATGGATTCCTTGACCGCCGGATACTGCACCTTGACCGCCACTTCCGTGCCGTCGGTGAGTTGTGCCCGGTGCACCTGGCCGATGGAGGCGGCGGCAAAGGGTTGTTCATCGAAACGGGCAAAGAGATTTTCCGGGTCGTCGCCCAGTTCCTGGCGCACCTGCTTGCGGATCACGGAAAAGGGCATGGGCGTGGAGGCTTTCTGCAGCACGCTCAGGGCTTCGGATACCTCGTCCGGCAGGATGTCCTGCATCTGTGAGGCTACCTGCCCCACCTTCATGACCGCGCCCTTCATTTCGCCCAGGGTGGCGGCCACCTCCTGGCCGATGTCGCGCATGAGCTCTTCGCGGGACTGGTCGCGGTCGGCGCCGGACTGGAAGCGGCCGCGCACGCGTTGCCCGGCCACGCGGGTGGCCAGGGAGGCGGTCATGCCGCTCAGGCGCATGAAACGCCCGGCCTGGGTGGTGGGACGACGTCTGGGCTTTCGGGCCATGAACAGGGTTCCGCAGAGATTGAATCGGGAACCATGGTACATGCTTGTGCTTGCCGGGGACCATGAAGCTGGCGGAGGCTGCTTCCAGAGGGCCTGAACGAAACAGGGCCCGTCGAAACGGGCCCTGAATTACAACGCATTATGCTTCCGCGGTGCGGAAATCAGCCGCGCTGCTGCTCACCGGCGGAGATCAGCTCGTTGATGAACTTCTCGCCTTCTTCGCGTGCGGTGGCCACGGCGCCCAGGCCGGCCAGCAGATACTCATTGGTGGACTCGGCCTGTTCGCCGCGCTTTTCGCTGCCCACTTTGACGAACCGGTTGTACAGTTCCTCGCGCTTGCCGGGCGCATTGTCCACCGCTTCGCGTGCGGCTTCCACCAGACCACGGCCGGCCAGCAGTGCTTTCGGCTTGCCTTCGGCCTTTTCGCCCAGCTTTTCACTGCCGGTCTGTACATACTTGTCCAACAACTCCGAGGAGGAGTTTTCCGCCTTGCTGTAGGCGCCCAGACCGGCGAGATACAGCTTGCGGTTGGCTTCGCGTGCCCTGGAGATCAGATTTTCCTGTTGTTCGCGCAGATTTTTCAGCTCACCCATTTGTTTCAACCCTGTTGCCGTGGTGAATGAATTCCGTGATCGGACGGTGAGAAGCATACTCAGCAGACTGCCGCGTCGGGACAATATTGTTCGACAACAAGACATGCGGTGTCGTAATCAATAGTGAATAGTACTTTGGTACCAGCCTTTCTTGTCATGCTGTGATGAATATCAATGACCTCGGGCCAAGTGACGCACGGCGTAATCGCATCTTGGCTTCTAGACTGCACGCAAGGATCAACCTGGAGTTCAGCCATGAATGAGCAGCGCATTGCCCGAGTCCCGCAGCGCATCTGGTCCGAGGGGCGTCCGGCCAGTGCCCGGCACTGGTCGTCGGAATTCAATATGGCGTCCTGGATCCGGCTGACCGGCGTGGGTGGACACATGGAGCTGGTGGTTCGGCACCGGGATGAAGCGGGCGAGCATGTCACGACCGTGGACAGCGTGAACGCGGGCGGTCAGGAAAGCGCGCTGCTGTCCGGCGTGGTGCGGTTGCGCTTTCAGGGCCGGGTCGAGGAAGTGGACGTCCACCTGAAACTGGCGGGCGAGACCATGCGCTATGAGGTGGACGAACTCTTCATGCAGCGCCGCGACTCGGCGGTGGGCCGGGAGAACAAGCTCATCTCGAATTTCTGATCAGCACAGTACCGGCCGGGACTGCGTCCGCGGGTGCTGTGGCTGGGGTCGGGCCGTCTCGCCTTCGTCTTCCCGCGCGTCCAGCAGGGATTCCGGCCAGTCCCGGAAATCCAGTCCGGTCTGCCGGTTGAGCCGCTCCAGGGCGGCGTCGGGACGGCGCTGGTCGAAGTTGATCACAGTGGCCATGCCTGCCTCCGGCGTTGATGAATCCGCTTCTGCTCCCTGAATCAAGCGAAAACCGTGCCAGGCGTCGGAGACGGCGAATCAATCAGTTACGGCATTCTCACGGGATTCGGCGCACGAAGAAACCGTGCGCCGGGTCAAAAAGTGACGCTTTTCGTCAGCCGGGCTTTTCGTCCAGAAAAAAGTCCGGCATGAGCTGGGAGGCGGGCAGTTCCGGGTCCACCTGATAGCCACTGAGGTCGCTCACGCCCGCGGCCCGGAGCACTTCGTCGTCCACCAGGAAGTGGCCGCTGTATTCGCGGGCGTCCTGCGTGACGATAGCGTGGGCGGCATCGGCCATGATCTCGGGCTGCCGCGCCTTTTGCACCATGGCCTCGCCGCCCAGCAGATTCTGTACGGCGGCCGTGTTGATCACGGTGCGCGGCCATAGCGCATTGAAAGCCACCTGGCCCTCGTACTCCTTGCTCATGCCCAGCACGCACAGACTCATGCCGTACTTGGCCATGGTGTAGGCGCAGTGCGGGGCGAACCACTTGGCCTGCATGTCCAGCGGCGGTGACAGATTGACCACATGGGGGTTGGCGGCCTTGCGCAGATGGGGCAGGCAGAGCTTGCTCGCCAGGAAGGTGCCGCGCGTGTTGATCTGGTGCATCAGATCATAGCGCTTCATGTCCGTGTCTTCCGTGGGCGTGAGGTTGATGGCGCTGGCGTTGTTGACCAGCACGTCGATGCCGCCAAAGGTCTCCACTGCCTTGTTGACCGCGTCCTCCATCTGCTGGTCGTCGCGGATATCACCCAGACAGACCAGGGTGCGCGCACCGGCCGCTTCCATTTCCTCGGCGGCAGTATAGATGGTGCCTGGCAGGCGGGGATCGGGTTCGGCCGTCTTGGCGAAGAGCACGATATTGGCGCCGTCACGGGCAAAGCGCAGGCCGATGGCCTTGCCGATGCCCCGGCTGGCGCCGGTGATGAAAACCGTCTTGTCCTGGAGTGTGGCCATGAACGCTCCCGGTTGGAATGACTGAACCGGAACTCTAGTCGGATCCGATCAAGGCGTAACTGACCAGATTGCTCAGGCCCCTGTCAATTCGAACCGGGCAGCTGTTGCTGCCAGGGCCGGATCAGGGCCTGGTTGTCGTGCTGCCAGGGATGAAAGCCGGGCCGGAACCAGGCCAGATACTCGGGGATCAGCCGGCGCAACGGGCCGGGCCGGCCCAGCAGAAAGCCCAGACCCTTGAGCCAGTTGCCGGGTCTGTTTTCGCCCCGGGCACGCAGAAAGCCGGCCGTGGTGGCGATCATGTCCAGCCAGAACAGCAGGGTGACTTCCAGCATGGTCAGCACCCGGTTCCAGTAGCCGCCGTCCACGGCCTGATAGACATCGAAGGCCACCGCCTTGTGTTCGGTTTCCTCCACCGCGTGCCACATGAAGAGCTCGCGCACCTCCGGATGCAGGCGTTCGTTCACGTCCGGATGAGCCAGCAGCTGGTGGGCCATGATGGCGGTGAAGTGTTCCAGAGCAATGGTCATGGCCAGCTGCCGACGCGGCGACATCCGCCGCCGGGCCATGTTGAGCCCTTCGTGCACGCGTTCCAGCTTGCCCGCGACGGGATAGCCCTGTTCGGCCAGCCAGGCATTGAAGGTATCGTGTTCGCGGCCGTGATGGGCTTCCTGACCGATGAAACCGCGCACCGCTTCCTGCAGATCATCGTCGTTGAGCTGGTCGCGGTAATGGCGCACCGCATCGATAAAGAAGCGCTCACCCTCCGGGAAGACGGACGACAGGGCCGCGAGGAAGGCACTGACAAAGGGGTTGCCGTTTACAAACTCTGCGGGCGTGTCGGCGTCGAACTGAAAGTCCATGCGCCGTATCGTGATGCCCGGCTGTTCCGCAATCGGTTGTTGCGCGGTCATGGCGCCTCCGGTTCCTGATTGTACTGTCAACAATATGCCTTGCGGCGGCACTGGCCGGAAGGTTATCTTGTGTCAGCCTCCGGTCATTTCAGGCCACCGGAGCGGGGCGGTCAAGGGTGAGTCCATGACGATCATCAAGATGGATCCGGCGGAGTACGCGATTTCGGCGGAGTACTTTCCGCTGCTGCTGGATATTCTGGAACGCCGGGGCATCAGCGAGGAGCAGCTGCTGGAACCCTTGTCACTGGAGCCCGGCTTCTGGCGTGAACCCGGCGAACGCATCCCTCTGCCGGAATTCGAGCGGATCGGCCGGCGCGTATTCGAACTCACCGGCGAGCCCTGGCTGGGCTGGGAATTCGGTGCCGGCATGACCATCTCCTCCCACGGGTTCCTGGGCTATGCCGCCATGAGCAGCGAAACCCTGGGCGACGCCATTGAGCTGGCGGTGCGCTTCTTCCGCACCCGCACCACCATTGTGGAACTGCAGCATCGCGTCGAGGGGGATACTTCGGTGATCCAGATCGACGAACTGGTTTCGCTCAACGAATTGGCTCCCTTTATCGTCGAGGCGCTGTTCTCCAGCTTTCATTTCATCGCCCAGAAGCTGGTGCCGGATATCCTGCCCGAAGGCGAGCTGCGTTTCGCCTATCCCGAACCGGCCTATTTTCATCGCATGCGTGATCTGATTCCCGTGCCCTGTCGGTTCGATTGCGCTCATCATCAGATGCGCTTCCCCGCGCGCAAACTGGAGGAGAAACTGCGCTTCGCCGATCCACGCCTGGCCAGCATGGCCGAGGCCCAGTGCGAACAGGAACTGGCGAGTATCAAGTCGCCGCCGCGGCTGCTGGGCCAGGTGCGGCGCATTATTCTGGGGCGCTCGGGAGAATTCCCCGACGTGGACGAAGTGGCCGAGGAACTGTATATGTCCTCGCGTACGCTCAAGCGCAAGCTCCAGCAGCTGGGCACCAGTTACCAGCGTATTCTGGACGAGCTGCGCAAGGGCCTGGCCGTGGAATATCTCAGCCAGAGCGACAAGACGGTGGACGAAATCGCGCTGTCGCTGGGCTACTCCGATGCCTCGAACTTTGCCCGCGCCTTTCGCCGTTGGACGGGTCGCAGTCCCTCGGATTACCGGAACTGACCATGAGCGAGCTGCACCCGAGTCTGGCACGGGACACAGTGGTGCTGGGCGAAACCGAGCTGTCCCGGGTGCGCTGGATGAATGATCGGCGTTTCCCCTGGCTGGTGCTGATCCCGAAACACAAGGATGTGCGGGAGTGGCATCACCTGCCGGTGGCCGAGCAGCATCAGTTGCTCGACGAGATGGCGGTGCTCTCGCGGGCGCTGGAAAACGCCGCATCGCCCGACAAGATCAATGTGGGCGCCCTGGGCAATCGGGTGCCCCAGTTGCATCTTCATGTGATTGCCCGTCACGAGCACGACCCCTGCTGGCCCGGGCCCGTCTGGGGCCAGGGGGAAGCCG
>CAZHGU010000044.1:0-8551 GCA_964532105.1 uncultured Alcanivorax sp.
GGCTGCTGCCATACGGATGAACGGGATGCCGGCACCCATACGGTCTGCGCGGAAGTCACCCGCGCCTTTCTGGAGTATTCCCGGGCCCGGGGCAATGATCTCATGACGCCGCGGCCGGAATTCGGCTTCCCCGGTCTCAAGCCCGGTGATCGCTGGTGCCTGTGCGCGCACCGCTGGTTCGAGGCCTGGCAGGCGGGCAAGGCGCCGGGGGTCGTGCTGGAGGCTACCCATCAGCGGACCCTGCGGAAGGTGCCCTTCGAGGCCCTGAAGGGCTGTGCGGTGGATCTGGCCTGATGTTGATCAGCCTGCTTGCAGGCTCCGATTAACCTGGTCTACGCACTGACGCAGGTTCTCCGCCTCGTCGTTGCCGTTCATGTCGCACCGCACCAGGGCAGGCGCCTCGCCATCGGTAATGGGGTCATGGGTGGCGAACTGGTGCTCGAGCACATCCGTGGTGGCTTCGGAAGGGTCGCCGCCGCGTTGCCGGCGGGCTTCCACGCGCTCGCGCAGGGTGTCCGCTTCGGCGGCGCAGTCCACGATACGGAAGGCCACGCCGCAACGATGGGCCACATCCTCCAGCCGCGCGCGTTGCCACTGCTTGAGAAAGGCGGCATCCACGATCACCGGATGGCCGGCGCGCAGAATCCCGTCCGCTGTTTCCGCCAGATGTTCATAGGTACGTTCACTGGCATCGGGCTGGTAAATGCCATTGCCCAGCCCGGAACCGCTGTCCTCGGTTGCGTCCAGCTCGAACAGACGCTTGCGCTCCACGTCCGAACGCAGCCGCACGGCCCCCAGGCTGGCGAGCAGTTCGGACGCCACCCGGCTCTTGCCGGAGCCGGAAAATCCGTGCATCAGGATCAACACGGGTTCATCTCCATGGATCAGCCGTTGCGCCAGGCTCACATACTCATCGGCCGTCGCGCGCAGGCGCGCGGCCCGCTCCTTGTCCCCTTCGTCTTCCGCCTGGCCGGCCTGTAACCCCTGCACCTTGGCGCGCACCATGGCGCGGTAGACCATGTAGAAGCGCAACAGCGCCAGACCCTCGAAATCGCCGCGCACCTGCAGATAGGCATCCAGGAAGTGATAGCCCAGATCGCCCCGGCCCCGGTCGATACAGTCCATGACCACAAAGGCCACTTCATTGATGACATCGATCCAGCGCAATTCGGCACTGAACTCCAGACAGTCAAAGGCTACGGGCTTACCGTTGACCCGGGCGATATTGCCCAGATGCAGATCGCCGTGGCATTCGCGTATAAAGCCCTCGCGGTGGCGCCGCGCGAACAGTGCTTGCAGCTTCTCGCCCTCGTTTTCCGTCCACTCGCGCAGCTCGTCCAGCTCCGCCGCGCGGCCGGGCGCATCCTGTTGCGCCATTTCCCGGAAATTGTCCAGTGCCGGCTTGAGCACGGCGTCCGGACTGCCATAATCGGAATCTTCGGCCGCGGCGGGCAATTGCGCGTGAAATTCGGCAATACGCTCGGCCAGTTCGCGCATCAGTTGCGGCGTCAGTTCGCCGTCCGCGAGCAGGCGATGGAAGAGCTGATCCTGATCAAAGCGCCGCATGCGCACGGCGTATTCGATGGCTTCGCCATCGCCGCCGACTACGGGTTGCTCCGGTGACCCTGCAATGGGCGTCACTTCCAGATAGAGTTCCGGCGCCAGCCGGCGATTGAGTTCCAGCTCCTGCTCGCAGTAGTAACGGCGTGCGTCCAGGGTGGAGAAATCCGCGAAGGGCAGGGTGACGTTCTTTTTTACCTTGTAGGCATAGTCGCCGGCGAGCAGGATCCAGGAAATATGGGTCTCGATGACCTCCACCCGGTCCACCGGGTGACTGTACAGCTCGGGCCGGGTCAGTGCGTCGATCAGTGGTGTCATGCTGTCTGCGGGCCTTGTCGCGGCATGGAAGTCTGGCTGCTAGGATTGTACGCCATACCCGCCTTCGCCCCAATGAAGGTGTTCGCCGGACAATCGGGGTCATCATGTCATTGTATGAAAATCATGTTCTGCCGCATCTGATTGACTGTGCCTGCGGCTCGCCGCTGATCATGAAAGAGCGCAGCCGGATCGTGCCGCGCGCGAGTGGCACCGTGCTGGAAGTGGGCATGGGCTCGGGGACCAATCTGCAATTCTATGACGCGCAGCACGTCGATCTTGTCTACGGGCTGGAGCCGTCCGAAGGCATGCGCCGAAAGGCGACCCGGAATCTGGCGGCTGCGTCCGTGCCCGTGGAATGGCTGGATCTGCCCGGCGAGACGATCCCCCTGGACGAAAACAGCGTGGATACGGTGCTGCTGACCTTCACGCTCTGCACCATCCCCGACTGGCGCGCGGCGCTGACCGAAATGCGCCGGGTGCTGCGCCCGGACGGGACTATGCTGTTCTGTGAGCACGGCCGCGCCCCGGAACTCCGGGTGCAGCGCTGGCAGGATCGGCTCACCCCGGCGTGGAAGAAAATCGCTGGTGGCTGTCATCTGAACCGGCCCATGGATGAGCTGCTCACCGAAGGCGGGTTTCGCATCACGGAAATGGATACGCACTATCTCGACAACACGCCCAGGTTCGTGGGCTATATCTATTCGGGTGAAGCCGTTCCCGCATAGTGATTCCGGGCATTGTCCCGCCCGGGTGAATCCGGCATGCTCATGTCGTGCATTTTCATCGAGCCAGGGAGATCCTCATGCGCTGGAGACAACGACTGACACTGGGCGCGGTACTGTTCGCGCTCGCGGGCGGTGTGCAGGCCGAGCTGCAAACCGAGACCGTGGAGTACAACGTCAAGGGGAATACCTTTAGCGGTTATATGGCCTGGGACGACAGTGTTCAGGGGGAGCGTCCCGGCATTCTGGTGGTCCACGAATGGTGGGGCCATGATGAATTCGTGCGTGAACAGGCGGAAAAGCTGGCCGAGGCGGGCTATACCGCCTTCGCACTGGACATGTACGGCGCCGACAAGAAGGCGGAGCATCCCGACGACGCCCAGGCCTTCATGAAGGAAGCCACCAGCAAGTTCAAGAAGGTTCGCCGGCGCTTCAACAATGCCCGCGAGATCCTGATGAATCATGACACCGTGGATCCCCGGCGCATTGCCGCTCAGGGTTACTGTTTCGGCGGTTCGGTGGTACTGAACATGGCTCGCGACGGCGCGGATCTCGACGGCGTGGTGAGCTACCATGGCTCGCTCGGCGGCGCGCTCGCGGCCGAGCCGGATAATGTGAAGGCTCGGGTGCGGGTGTTTACCGGCGGCGCGGACAAGATGGTGCCCGCCGAGCAGGTGGCCGCCTTCGTCCGGGAAATGCAGAATGCCGGCGTTGATCTGACCCTGACCACCTTCCCCGGTGTTATGCATTCGTTCACCAATCCGAAGGCGGATCAATACGCCGAAAAGTTCGATATGCCCGTGGCGTACGATCAGGAAGCGGCCGAGCGCAGCTGGCGGGAGACCCTGGAGTTTTACAACAGTATTTTCAAGGAATAACGCCTCTTCCCGGTGGCCGCGTCCGCGGCCGCCGGATCGCCTCGCAGCGGATCATGCCCACACTGACAGCCGTTGCCTTGATCCGGATCAAAAGACTCCATTCAGGCATCTGTATGATCGCTCCGTCTCAGGAAACCGAAGTCTCGGTGTGAGAACCGAGCCCGGCCAGGATGGTGAACCTTGTTTGTGACCGGAGCGCATCATGCTGGCAAATGCCGATACCGACCGTGTTTTCCAAAGCTACGGCCGTTGTTGCCAACACGAAGCCTTTTTTGAAACCTTTTACCGAATCTTTCTGGATAAATCGGACGAGGTTCGCGCCATGTTCGAGCACACGGACATGGCGGAGCAGCGCCGGTTACTGCGGGCCGGCATTTCCTGGCTCATCATGTATGCGCGCGGCGGCTCGGATGTAAAGCTGCGTTCGCTGGGCGAAAGTCACGGCCGTAACGGCTACAACGTGGATCCGTCCCTTTACGGTTACTGGGTGGATGCCTTGCTCGAGGCCGTGGAGCAGTATGACCCGCAATTCAATTCCGAACTGGGACTGGAGTGGCGTGAAGTATTGCGCCCGGGCATCGAGGTCATCACGGGCGCGTACTGAGCATCGCCCTTGTGCGACCGTGGCCGGTTGCGTACCTTTCCTGCCCCATATCCGCGTAACCGGAAAGACCACGGGAAACCGTCATGAATGAAGTGTCCTGGGAGGAGCTGACCTTCTTTGTCGCCATTGCCCTGGTGCTGGGCATTCTGTCCGAAGCACTGGCCTGGCGCCTGGGGCTCTGGCTCTACAATCTGCCCCGGGTGCGGGTGTTCAACGTGCTGGTCACCTTCGGCCTGATCTATGGCGGCCTGAGCTATGTGCTGGCGGACCATGGCTTCGGCATGCAGTTTCTGGTGGGCGCGGCCCTGGGGCTGGTGAACGAGGCGGCCAATGATCGCTGGTTTCGCGCCTGGTACTTCCCGGGGCGGTCGGTGCGCTGGCTGCGGGGGAACACGGCCGTGGTCGTGATCGGTCTGCTCTGGGGACTGGTGCCGCCCATTGTGGTGGGCGTGCGGTATCTGCTCTGGGGGTGAACCCGGTGGGCGCGACGGTTCCTTTTCTTTCGCAATTTGTGAATTGCCGACAGGCTATCTGGCGCTGCTCGACAATTCGGTAAAAATCCCGATGCCGTGTTGCCTCCCCGGGGGCAGATCAATATACTCTGCGACCCGTAGTCAGGGGGCCGCCCATCGTGAAGGCACCGACAGGGGCTGACGAAGCGCAGGCTCCCCGCGCACACCATGGATTTGCGGTGAACCGCGAGAATTGGCAAGGCTCCGGAGCAGGTTTCCGGAGCCTTTTGTTCGCTCAGGCACTGGGCACACTGATTGTGGCTTTCGGGCTGCTCTGGGTAGCGGTGCCCGCGCCGGCCGCGCTGGGCGGCGGTGCCATTTGCCTGCTGGGGCATACCTGGGCGGGCTGGCAGCTGCGGCCCCGGTCCGGACCGGCCGGAGCGGGAAAGGTGCTGGCTCGGGTGGTCTGGGCCCAGGTGGGCAAGGTAGCCATTATTTTGACGCTGTTCGCGCTGAGTTTTCGCTTCGCGCCGAGCACGCATCAGCCGCAAACACTGGGGGCAATGCTCGCCGGCTTCATCGGCGCCCAGGTAGCCGGCTGGCTGTATTTGGCCCGCCGCGGCGGGATCGAGGGGACCGGCGAAGGTGTCGGCAACCAGGATCGGGATTAGTCAGGTAAGCAGATGGCCTACGAGACGACGACCGGATACATCAAGCACCACCTGCTCAACCTCACCTGGGGCAAGCTGCCCGAGGGCGCGACCACCTGTGACGGGGAAACGGTCAGTCAGGCCAGCTGGCAAATCGCCCGTTGCGCTGACGAAGCGCAGCAGATGGGTTTCATGGCCTTTCATATCGATTCGCTGGCCTGGTCCGGGGGGCTCGGCATTCTCTTTTGTCTGGTGTTCTGGCTCATGGCGCGCAAGGCGACCACGGGTGTACCCACCGGCATGCTCAACTTCGTCGAATCTATTGTGGAATTCGTGGACAATCAGGTGCGCGACTCCTTCCACGGCCACAGCAAGATCATTGCCCCGCTTTCGCTGACCATCTTTGTCTGGGTTTTCCTGATGAATCTCATGGACCTGGTACCGGTGGATTTCATTCCCACCGTGGTCATGGACTGGGGCCTGGGCATTCCCTATCACAAGATCGTGGCCACCACGGACCCGAACATCACCATGTCCATGGCCATAGCTGTTTTTCTGCTCATCATTTTCTACAGCATCAAGGTCAAGGGCGTGGGCGGTTTCGTGGGCGAGCTCACGCTGCATCCGTTCAACGCGCCCAACAAGTTCGCCATGATCTTTCTCATTCCGGTGAACTTCGTACTGGAAACCGTGTCGTTGCTGGCCAAGCCCATTTCACTGGGCATGCGGCTGTTCGGCAACATGTACGCCGGTGAATTCGTCTTTATTCTGTCCTCGGCCATGCTGGGCGCCTGGCAGGCGCTGGGTTCGGTGCCTTGGGCGATATTCCATATTCTGATCATTACCCTGCAGGCCTTTATCTTCATGGTGCTCACGATCGTGTACCTGAGTCAGGCCTGTGAGGAAACACACTAACCAGCTTCAACCATCTGACGTGAAAAACGGGAGTGGAAAATGGAAGATGTGAATCTTCTCGCAGCAGGCATCATGGCCGGTCTGGCGGCTCTGGGTGCGGGTATCGGCTTTGGCCTGATGGGCGGCCGTTTCCTGGAATCCGTGGCGCGCCAACCGGAACTGGGCAATATGCTGCAAACGCGCATGTTCATTATTGCCGGTCTGCTGGACGCCGTGCCGATTATTGCGGTGGTACTGGGCATGTACCTGATGTTTGCGGCCTGAGCCAGGTTACTGTCGTCCACCCCTAAGGAGGCGCCATGAATATCAACCTTACACTGCTCGGCCAGGTGATCTGGTTCGCCATCTTCGTGTGGTTCTGCATGAAGTTTGTATGGCCGCCGATTACCCGGGCCATGGAGGAGCGCAAGAACAAGATCTCCGAGGGTCTTAGCGCTGCCGACCGTGCCGAGCGGGATCTGGAACTGGCGCAGGAAAAGGCCTCCGCCAATCTCAAGGAAGCCAAGGAACAGGCGTCCGAGATTATCGAGCAGGCCAACCGCCGCGCGAGCCAGATCGTCGAGGAGGCCAGGGGCCAGGCGCAAACCGAACATGATCGGATTGTCGAGCAGGGCCGGTCCGAGGTGGAGCAGGAAATGAACCGGGCCCGCGAACAGTTGCGTGCCCAGGTCAGCCAGCTCGCGATCGAGGGCGCGGAGAAGGTTCTGCGCAAGGAAGTGAACCGCGAGGCGCACAAGGGCATGCTGGACGAGCTTGCCGCGGAGCTATAGATCATGGCGGAACTGACCACAATCGCACGTCCCTATGCCAAGGCCGCTTTCCTGCATGCGCAGGACAACGACCGCCTGGCGCAGTGGGAGTCCATGTTCGGACTGGCCGCGGCCGTGGTGCAGGAGCCAACCATGCGTGCCGCGCTGGATAATCCGGCGCGGGGTGCGCAGGGCTGCGCCGATCTGCTGGCCGAAGTCTGCGGCGACGAGCTGGACGAGCCGGCCCGGAATTTCATCTATCAGCTGGCCTGGAACAAGCGGCTGATCCTGTTGCCCGAGATCGCGCGCCAGTTCCATGAACTGGTGGCCGCACGGCAGCGGTTCCGGGATGTGGAAATCCTGTCCGCCTACGAGCTGGAAGACAGCGAAACCGAAAAACTGGCCGAAGCGCTCCGGAAACGTCTGACCCTGGACGTGAATGTCTCCGGCCGCGTGGACGAATCGCTGATCGGCGGTGTCGTGATCCGGGCCGGTGATACCGTCATTGATGGCAGCGTGCGCGGCAGGCTTGATCGCCTGGGCGAGCGTTTGAACTCCAGAGTTTGAGGGATTAGAGCATGCAGCAACTCAACCCGTCCGAAATCAGCGAGATTATCAAGCAACGCATTGATCAGCTTGATACCTCCACCCAGGCACGCAACGAAGGCACGGTGGTGTCCGTGTTCGACGGGATCGTGCGCATTCATGGTCTTGCCGATGTAATGTTCGGCGAGATGATCGAGTTCGAGGGCGGTATCTACGGCATGGCCCTCAACCTGGAGCGCGATTCCGTGGGTGCGGTGGTCCTGGGCGACTATCTCCCCGTTGCCGAAGGCCAGAAGGTCAAGTGCACCGGCCGCGTTCTCGAAACTCCGGTAGGCCGGGAGATGCTCGGCCGCGTCGTGGATGCCCTGGGCAACCCCATTGACGGCAAGGGGCCGACCGGCGCCAGCGAAACCGACGAGGTGGACAAGGTCGCGCCGGGCGTGATCTGGCGGAAAGAGGTGAACGAGCCGGTGCAGACCGGGCTCAAGTCCATCGACGCCATGACCCCCATCGGCCGGGGCCAGCGCGAGCTGATCATTGGCGACCGCCAGATCGGCAAGACCGCCATCGCGGTGGACACCATCATCAACCAGAAGGACAGCGGCATTAAGTGCATCTATGTCGCCGTCGGCCAGAAGCAGTCCACCATTGCGCATGTGGTGAACAAGCTGGAAGAGCACGGCGCCATGGACAACACCATTGTGGTTAACGCCGGCGCTTCTGATCCGGCCGCCATGCAGTATCTGGCGCCGTTCTCGGGCTGCTCCATGGGCGAGTTCTTCCGCGATCGCGGCGAAGACGCGCTCATCATCTTTGATGATCTGACCAAGCAGGCCTGGGCCTATCGCCAGATTTCGCTGCTGCTGCGCCGTCCCCCGGGCCGTGAAGCCTATCCCGGCGACGTGTTCTATCTGCACTCCCGTCTGCTGGAGCGCGCCGCCAAGGTGAACGAGGATTATGTCGAGCAGAAGACCGGCGTAAAGGGCAAGACCGGCTCACTCACGGCACTGCCCATTATCGAGACCCAGGCCGGCGACGTGTCCGCCTTCGTGCCGACCAACGTGATCTCGATCACCGACGGCCAGATCTTCCTGGAGACCAGCCTGTTCAACTCGGGCTTCCGTCCGGCGATCAACGCCGGCCTGTCGGTCTCGCGT
>CAZHGU010000045.1:0-8531 GCA_964532105.1 uncultured Alcanivorax sp.
TCCAGGCGCCGGCCAGATCAATCACCGTCTCCGGGTCCGCGCCGAAGCTGCGGTCGCCGATGACCGTGCTCACGCCGTGATCCAGATCCAGCACTGGGGCGAAACTGATATCAATGTCCAGCGCGCGCACTTCCTCGGCCATGAGCCGGCCCAGTGCCGCCGCCTCGGCCTGACCCAGGTCCGGATTGTCCTCGTACCGACGGCGCAGCGCCGACATGGACGGCAGGCGCGTAAAGCCCTCGCGCAGACGCTGCACGCGGCCGCCCTCCTGATCCACGGCGACGACCAGATCCGGCCTGATGTCACGCGCCGCCCGCACCAGCGCGCGCAGCTGTTCCGGTTCTTCGTAATTGCGCGTAAAAAGAATCAGGCCGTCCACCCGGGGATGGGCCAGCAAATCGCGGTCCTCGCCGTCGAGTTCGGTGCCGGCAATATCCAGCATGACGCGGCCCGTCATTGATCGTACTCCCGAATCAGGACCGGACAGCCCACGGGCACCCGGTCGAACAGGTCCATGACATCGGCATTGCGCATGCGGATACAGCCGTGCGAGGCGGGCACGCCCATGGGCTCGGTGTCGGGCGTGCCGTGGATGTAGATAAAGCGGCGCATGGAATCCACGGACCCCAGCCGGTTGAAGCCCGGTTCGCGGCCGCTCAGCCAGAGAATACGCGAAAGAATCCAGTCGCGTTGCGGATACTGCTCGGCCAGTTGCGGGGAATAGATCTCGCCGGTAAAGCGCCGCCCCCGGAACACCGCTCCGGCGGGCTGCCCCGTGCCGATTTTCGCGCGAATCACATGCTCGCCCCGGGGCGTGCCGCCGCTGCCGTCCTGCTCACCCGGCCCCTGCTCCGCCGTGGACACGGACCAGGTCCGGACCTCACGGTCATCCTCCTCAAGCGTGAGCGTCTGACTGTCCAGCGCGATCCGGATCCGCATGGTCAGCTCCGCCCCCGCAGTCCGCCCACGGTAAAGGCCAGCAGCCGTTCATTCACATCGGCGGCGGTCAGCTCCTCGCCGAATTCGCGGGCGCAAATGGCCTGGAGCGAATCCATGCCCGACAGGGTGAAAATGGTCGCGCCCAGCGCGAAATGCACCCGCCAGAACATTTCCATGGGCGGCACTTCAGGCGCGGCCCGGCCCAGCAGATCGAGAAAACGCTGGAAAAGAGCGCCGTACTGCTCGCGCAGGTAGGTGCGCAGATGCTCCTGGGCCTGGGTATAGGCCAATCCGGACAGCCGGAAGAACAGCCGGGCCCGCTCCGGCCGGGTGCCGTGCGAGCCCAGCGCCAGCACCGAGACCACCGACAGCAGACGCTCCAGGGTCACGCTGTCCTCGTCCGCTTCCAGCTCATCCAGCTGGCTTTCCAGCGCCGAACAGAAGGGAGTGAGAAAACGCTCGAACACCGCCTGGATCAGCGCTTCCTTGGACCCGAAGTGATAATTCACCGCGGCCAGATTCACATCCGCCTTGCTGGTAATGGCGCGCAGACTGGTCTCGGAAAACCCCTTGCGGGCAAAAAGGTTTTCCGCGGTATCCAGAATCCGCTCCGCCGTGGCGGCGTTCGCCATGATCACTCCCGGGTAAACATACGTTTGAAACGTATGTTGGCGGTGTCAGGCAAAAGTGGCAAGAGGCAAGGAGCAAGGGGCAAGAAACAAGGCAGGGGCGCCGGAGGCGCCCCCTTCATTTTCTTCTTTCGGCTTTCGTCTTGCGCCTTTCGACTACATCGCCCCAGCGTCCTTGAGCTTCTGCAAATCCTCGTCCCCGAACCCGTTCTCCCGCAACACCTGCTCGGTGTGCGCGCCCAGCTGGGCGCCGGTGTGGCGGTATTCCGGGGGTGTGGCGGAGAACTTGAAGGGCGAGGCCACCTGGGGCTGCTGTTCGCCGCCCGGGGTTTCCACATTCACCACCATCTCGCGCGCCTGGATCTGGGGATGCTCGCGGGCCTCGCTGAACGACAGCACGGGCTCGGTGCAGGAGTCGACTTCGGCGAAGATCTCGCGCCATTCGTCGAAGGTCTTCTGCTTCATGGCCTCGGCGATTTCGCCCTTCACCTCGGCCACCACCTCCGGGTCCATGGCCAGCCCGCGCCCGGCCAGATCGGGCTTGCCGATGGCGTTGCAGAACTGCATGAAGAACTGCGGCTCCAGGCCGCCCACGGAGAAGAAACGGCCGTCCTTTGTTTCGTAGCAGTCGTAGAAGGAACCGCCGTTGAGCTGGGTGCGCTCCAGCTCCGGATCCTGCCCCTCGAGCAGCGCCGACGGCGCGGTCAGCCCGTGCATGGCGAAGGCGGCATCGGTCATGGAAATATCCACATGCTGGCCCTCGCCCGTGGTGGAGCGGTGCACCACGGCCGCCAGAATGCCCATGACGGCGTGGCAGGAACCGCCGGCCACGTCCGCCACCTGGAAGGCCATGGGCGCCGGGCCGGATTCACGGCGGCCGTTGTAGCTGGTCATGCCGGCAATGGAGAGATAATTCAGATCATGGCCGGCCCGGTCCTTGTAGGGGCCGTCCTGGCCGTAGCCGGTAATGGAGCAAAAGATCAGCCGGGGATTGATCGCGCTCAGGGTCTCGTAATCCAGCCCCAGCCGGGCCATGACGCCGGGCCGGAACTGCTCCACGATAATGTCGTATTCCTTCACCAGCTCCTTGATCGCCTCGATGCTCTCGGGCTTCTTGAGATCCAGGCCCAGGGAACGCTTGTTGCGGTTGATATAGCCGTGAACGGCGGAGATGCCCTCTTCCATGGGCGGCAACATGCGCACCATGTCCGGGCGGCTGGGCGCCTCGATGCGCAGCACCTCGGCGCCCAGATCGGCTAGCATCATGGTGCCGAAGGGCCCGGGCAGGAGGGTGGAAAAATCCAGCACTTTCAGCGAGGTAAGGGGTCCTGACATGACGGGCTCTCATCTGTAACAGTCTGAAAGCGGCCTACTCTACTGCGCCGGACGCGCGCATCCAATGACCGCGCCGATCAAAATCGGTGACCTCCCTTGCCACGGAGCGCCCGTGGAACGGCGCTGCGGACCCTGATCCCCGCGCGCGATTGCGCTACCATGCGGACCTCCTGTTGCCGTCGGAATCACAACGACCATGAAACTCCAGCATCATGTCCGCGCCGCCCTGGCGCTGGTCTTCATGTTCATCAACACCACCCTGCTCGTGAGCCTGCTCTATTTGCTGGCGCTGGGCAAGGTGATTCCCGTCCGCCGGATCCAGGTGGCCACCTCGCGTCTGCTGGTCCATATCGCTGAAATCTGGATCTCGATCAACAACGGCATTATTGCCGTGTTCAGCCGGCCCCGCTGGAAGGTGGAAGGCCTGGACGGACTCAGCCAGCAGGACTGGTATCTGGTAACGTCCAACCACCAGTCCTGGGCGGACATCCTGGTGCTGCAGCGCACCTTCAACCGCCGTATCCCCTTCCTCAAGTTCTTCCTCAAGCAGGAGCTGATCAAGGTGCCGCTGCTGGGGCTGGCCTGGTGGGCGCTGGATTTTCCCTTCATGAAGCGCTATTCGAAAGAAGAGCTGGAACGCAATCCGGAACTGCGCGGCCAGGATGTGGAAACCACGCGCCGCGCCTGTGAGCGCTTCCAGTACTTCCCCACCTCCGTGATGAACTTCGTCGAGGGCACAAGATTTACGCAGGCCAAGCACGACGCCCAGGGCTCGCCCTATGAGCATCTGCTCAAGCCCAAGGCGGGCGGCCTGGCCTTTACGCTGGATGCCATGGCCGGAACCCTGAAGAACATGCTGGATGTGACCATTGTCTATCCGCCGGGTACGCCGCGCACCCTGAGCGCCTTTCTGGGCGGCGCCATCCGCGAGGTTCGTGTTATTGTCCAGCACAGGGTGATCCCGGACTGGGCATCACAGGGCGATTATCAGAACGATCCCGAATTCCGGGCGAGATTCCAGGCATGGATTGGCGAACTCTGGTCCGAAAAGGACCAACTCTTGCAGCAGTACTATTCCTGACCCTTGCAGGCACCGCCGGCGCGGAGGTCTACAAGTGGCGCGACGACGACGGCAAGCTGCACTTCAGCGACGAGCCACCGTCGTCGGGCCAGGCCGAGGATCTGAGCGAGCGCTATAACGCCGAGCTGCCCTTCTCGCTGGAATTCGAGACGGTCAACTATGCCCTGCCCACCGAGCTGCGTAACCAACTCAGCGTGACCGTCAAGAAGATCTTTACCATTTACCGCCAGGCGCTGAACCTGGAATACAACCCGGAGCGCGCCTTCCGGATCGTGCTTCACGGGGACCGCTCCAGCTTCCGCGAATACCAGCAAAAGATAGCGCCCCGGCTGGAAAACCCGGCGGGCTTTTACAACAGCGCCAGCAACCAGATCACCGCCCTGGCCGTGGACAACAGGCGCGCCCTGACCGCGCTGATCACCCATGAGTGCTCTCACGCTGTATCCGCCAGCGGGGACACCTATGTACCCATCTGGCTCAACGAAGGCCTGGCGGAATACTTCTCGCGCATGCGCGTGCACGGCCTTACCGCCGAAATCCCGCTCAACCGGCGCGCGCTGCACACCCTCAAACGGCGCAACTTTCACCGCGACGCGCCGGAGCTGCGGGAACACGTCAACGCCTCGCCCGATGCCTGGCAACAGGCCAATGGCGCGGACAACCTCTCCTATTCGCTGTCCTGGTCCCTGGTCTATTTCCTCATGGATTCCGAACAGGGCCGGGCCCTGATTCGCACCGTGCTGGAGCAGGCCCGGAACGCTCCCCTGCCCCTGCGCGACAGCGCCGCCATTATCGAACAGAACTGGGAGGGCGGTCTGACCGGTCTCACCCGCGAATGGCAGGACTGGCTGCGCGACGCTGAAGGTAAGCATCGCTACTAGCAGGCACAGAGGATCTTTCCCTCACGGCTTCCCTGAATCGTTACAATCACTACCATTACGCGCCTGACCATTCATCGTTTGTGGGGGACTGCATGCTGGGCCGATTCCTGAAACCGCGTTGGCAGCATCGCGACCCGAATGTCCGTGTCCGCGCGCTGGAAGCGCTGGGTACGGACAAGCCCGAAAACCGCGAGATTCTCGCCGCCCGGGCGCGCGAGGACGAAGACCCGCGCGCCCGGGCCGCCGCGGCCGGCCGTGTCACCGATCTGCAGGAGCTCAACCAGCTGATCGAACAGGATCCGGCCGAGGAAGTGCGTTACCAGGCCGCCCGCCAGATGGAGCGTCTGCTCGCGGGCCTGGACGAGCAGTCCCCGGAACGTGATTACCGCTTGCGCCTGATCGAGCAGACCGACAATCAGGCGGCCCTGTATTTCGTGGCCCTGCGCAGCCCCGACGACGCCTGCCGTCACGCGGCGGTGAACCGGCTGGCGGAACCGGAATCTCTGCTCGAACTGGCCCTCTATGGCCACGACGAACCCCTGCGGGTGGCAGCGGCGCAGCAACTGCAGGACCCGGACGCGCTCAAGCGCCTCACGCGCGAGGGCCGGGACAAGCGCGTCGCGCGCACCGCGCGCGAGACCCTCAAGGCCCGGCGCTCGGAGCAGGCCCGGCGGGAAGAACAGCAGCAGGAGCTGGACCGCCTGGAACGCGAACTGAGGGATCTGGCCGCACGCACACCGGACCGCCTCTATGGCGGCCGCGTGCAGCAGCTGGAACAGCAATGGGACAAGCTCGGACCGCAGGCCGACGAGGACCAGCACGGCCGCGTTCAGACCCTGCTGGAGCAATGCCGGGAACAGTTCCGGGCCTGGGAGAATGCCCGGGATCAAAGCGAACGCGCGGATCAGGCCGGCCGGGAACAGCAAGCCGCCGTGGACACTCTGGATCAGCTGCTGCGCGAAATCACCCCCGAAACCTGGGATAGCGGCGCCGGCAGCCTGGCCTCTCTGCTCGACACCCAGGAGCGGCGCTGGGAAACCGCCCGCGAAGCCCGTGCCCCTGCGGAGGAACTGGATCAACGCTTTCAGCATCTGCGCGACCGGCTGCGCGATCTGCTGGAGCGCGCCCGGGCGGTGAGCGAACGCGAGGATGAACTCCGGAGTCTGCTGGACGAGGTACGCGCCACGGAGGAACCCGCCCCGGAACTGCGGGAACGCATCCACCAGGCCCTGCCCGACTGGCCCGAGGATATCGCCGCCCCGGATCTGGTGCGCGAGCTCGCCGAGGCGGCCAGTGTAAGCGTGACCACCGAAGTCCCCGCGACCCCCGCCGGCCAGGAACGCAACGAGGACGCCCACCGGGTGCTGGGCGCGCTCCACCGGGAGCTGGGCAAAAAGAATCTGCGCCACGCCAACCGGCTCTGGAACAAGGCGCGTGGTCTGCTGGACGAACATCCGGACCCCACGGCCGAGGCCCGTATGGACAAGCTGCGCCCGCAACTGGACGAACTGCGGGACTGGCACGCCTTCGCCGCCGAGCCCAAGAAGCGCGATCTGTGCGAACGCATGGAGGCACTGGCCGAACAGGACATGGACCCGGGCGAGAAGGCCTCGGCCATCCAGGCCCTGCATACCGAATGGCAGGACCTGATGAGCTCGGATCAGGAACAGGATCAGGAACTCTGGGACCGCTTTCGCGAGGCTTCGGACCGGGCCTACGAACCCTGCCGCGAACACTTCCGGGAACTGGACCGGGAAAAAGCGGAGAATCTGGAACGCAAGCAGGCCCTGTGCGACCAGCTGGCGGAGTTCATCGAAAAACAGGACTGGGACCGGGCGGACTGGCCCGCCGTCTGGGAAATCCGTCAGCGCGCGCCGCGCGAATGGAAGGAATACGAGCCGGTGCGCTTTACCGATGCCCGCGAGGTGAAACGCCGCTTCAGCGAACTGCTCTCCACTCTGGATGAACGGTTACAGGCCGCCAGTGACGAGCACAAACCGGAGCGCGAACGACTGCTGCAACAGCTGGAGGAACTCGCGGAATCCGGGGACATCGAGGAAGCGGCCCGCCAGGCCCGGGAACTGCAGGACAAGTGGAAAAACGCCGGCTGGGTGCATCCCAATATCTACCGGGGCATGAACCGCCGCTTCCGGCGACTGTGCGACCGGATTTTCCAGACCCGCAACGAAGAGCGCGACGCCCGGCGCCAGGACGCACAGGCCCGGCGCGAAGCCGTGGAGGCGTCCCTGGAACGCATCGAGCAACGTCTGAACGCCGATCCGGCGGAACTGGACATGTCCGCCCTCCAGGCGGACATGGACGAACTCGAGAGCCTGGAATGTCCGCCGTCCGCGGAGAAGACCCTGGAGCGCCGGGAAAATGTACGCGCGCGCTTTCGCCGCCTGCGCGAACGCCTGCCCGTCTGGCGCCGCTGGCGCGCCGCCCGGGATCGCCTCGACGAACTGGACACGGCGGACGCCGACAACGATACCCAGCGGCAACTGGCCGTAGCCCTGGAAGTCTTGGCCGATGTGGAAAGCCCGGACTCCGCCCGGGAAGAACGCACCGCCTGGCAACTGGAACAGCTGCCCGCCGCCATGACCGCCGGCGGTAACGGCAATGCCCTGGACGAAATCCTGCAGCGTCTCGAGGACGCCGATCTCCAGGCCCTGGAACGCCATATCCGCGACCGCCTGAAGCTGGCGCTGGATGCGGTAGAGCCGAAGATATAGGTGCGAGGTGCGAACAGGATGTTTTGGCTTCCAGAGTCGTCAAGCGGTGCGCACGGCACACCCTACATTCCCACAACCCGGAACGCCGTAGGGTGCGCCCATGCGCACCTTGACGGATTATCAGGGCTCACCCATCCCTGTCCCATCGGAATACTCGACTTCACCACCCCAATCCGGTGAAAACATACCTCGCTGAACATCTCGATGGAAAGTGGACCAGGGCCAGTCGCGCACACGCGATACCAGTCCATGCTTCACCGGATTCCAGTAACAGTATTCCAGATGGCGATCGAAATCATTTTCGTCCCGAATGGCATGATCCCAGAAGCGCCTTTGCCAGAGCTTTCGTTCTCTCCTCGTCCGCATGGAATCCGAAGAACCCCGCCCGACCACCGCTTTCTGGCTGGTCAAACGCTTGATCATCGACCACCGGAACGAATAGCCATGGTCCGACTCAGGCAAGGTCCATATACAGTGGATGTGATCGGGCAACAACACCCAGGCATCGACCCGAAAGGGAAACCGGGCCCGGATTTCCGTGACAGCTTCGCGCAACGCCACACGAACCCGTGGGTCGGTCAATACCGGGCGGCGAGCCCGAGAAACCACCGTAAAAAACCAGGTTCCTGTTCCGCCTTGTGTTCGTCGATATTCCGGCAATGCTCCTCCCAAACGAGGAGAGCGTACCGGTTGTAGAGCAAAAGGCGTGTAAGAAAAAGATTTATTCTTATGTACGTTTCAGGTTACAAGGAAGGTGCGCACGGGCGCACCCTACGACCAGTCGAAAGACCAAAAGAAAGGGGCGCCTGCGGCGCCCCCTTATTTCTTGCTCCTTGCCCCTTGCTCCTTGCCACTTTGTTATATCACGAACAAATCCATAAACTCGTGAACCGGCGTCTGCTCCAGGGTTTTCTGGTCGCCGCAGAGTTCCATG
>CAZHGU010000046.1:0-2624 GCA_964532105.1 uncultured Alcanivorax sp.
ACAAGGTGGTCATGCTCAATGATGACTACACGCCCATGGAATTCGTGGTGGAAGTGCTGGAGCGGTTCTTCGGCATGAATCGGGAAAAGGCCACCCAGGTGATGTTGACCGTGCATACGGAAGGGCGGGCCACGTGCGGGGTCTTTACCCGGGATGTAGCGGAGACCAAGGCGGACCAGGTGGTGGACTACGCGCGGGAGAATCAGCATCCGTTGCTGTGTCAGGTGGAACAGGCTTGAAAAAGCCCGGTCGAAGCCTTATGTAATGTAGCGCCGCAAGAGGTGACAAGATGCTCAGCAGAGAACTGGAACACAGCCTGAATGAGGCGTTTCGCCACGCCCGGGCCCACCGTCATGAGTTCATGACCGTCGAGCACCTGCTGCTGGCGCTTCTGGACAATGCCGCCGCCGCCGAAGTGCTCAACGCCTGCGGGGCGGATCTGGTGGAGATGCGCGAGTCGCTGGAACGCTTCATTGACGAGAACACGCCGCTGATTTCGTCCGACGACAGCGAGCGCGATACCCAGCCCACGCTCGGTTTTCAGCGCGTATTGCAACGCGCCGTCTTTCACGTGCAGTCCTCGGGCAAGCGCGAGGTAACCGGCGCCAATGTGCTCGTGGCCATTTTCAGCGAACAGGAAAGCCAGGCCGTGTATTTCCTGGGTGCGCAGAACATCAGCCGGGTGGATGTGGTGAACTTCCTCTCCCATGGCATTTCGAGTGCCCATGACAGTGACGAGGAGGGCGAGCAGGCCGCGGAGCACCTCTCCTCGGAGCAGGACGAGGACGCCGCGCCCACGGCGCTGGAAAACTACTCCATCAACCTGAACACCATGGCCCGCGAGGATCGCATTGATCCGCTGGTGGGCCGCGAGCACGAGATCGACCGGGCCGCGCAGATCCTGTGCCGCCGGCGCAAGAACAATCCGCTGCTGGTGGGTGAGGCTGGCGTGGGCAAGACCGCCATTGCCGAGGGCCTGGCCTGGATGATCGAGGACGCGCGCGTGCCTGAGCCACTGGCCGATGCGGTGGTGTATTCGCTGGACATGGGCGCGCTGCTCGCGGGCACCAAGTACCGCGGCGATTTCGAAAAACGCTTCAAGGCGCTGCTCGCCGAACTCAAGGAGCAGGACAACGCCATCCTGTTCATCGACGAGATTCACACCGTGATCGGCGCGGGCGCGGCCTCCGGCGGCGTCATGGATGCCTCCAACCTGCTCAAGCCCATGCTCGCCTCCGGCGAGATCAAGTGCATGGGCTCGACCACTTTCGAGGAATATCGCGGGATTTTCGAAAAGGACCGGGCCCTGTCCCGGCGCTTCCAGAAGATCGACGTGATCGAGCCCACGGTGGATGAAACCGTGGGGATCCTGAAGGGACTCAAGAGCCGCTTCGAGAAACACCATCATCTGGAATACACCGACGAGGCGCTGCAGACGGCCGCCGAGCTGTCGGCGCGCTACATCAATGATCGCTATCTGCCGGACAAGGCCATCGACGTGATCGACGAAGTCGGCGCCTGGCAGCGGCTGCGTCCGGAAGCCGATCGCAAGCAGGTGGTGGATGTGCACGAAGTGGAAGACATGGTCGCGCGCATCGCGCGGATTCCGCCCAAGACGGTGTCGTCCTCGGACAAGGAAGTACTCCAGCATCTCGAGCGCGATCTCAAGATGACCGTCTTCGGGCAGGACGAGGCTATCGAGTCCATCGCCGCCGCCATCAAGCTCTCGCGCGCCGGGCTGCGCGGCGAGAACAAGACGGTGGGCAGCTTCATGTTCTCCGGGCCCACGGGCGTGGGCAAGACCGAGGTGTCGCGTCAGCTGGCGCGCGCCATGGGCGTGGAGCTGGTGCGCTTCGACATGTCCGAGTACATGGAGCGCCATACGGTCAGCCGGCTGATCGGCGCGCCTCCGGGCTATGTGGGCTATGATCAGGGCGGGCTGCTTACCGAGGCGGTGACCAAGACGCCGCACTGCGTGCTCCTGCTCGACGAGATCGAGAAGGCGCACCCGGAAGTGTTCAATATCCTGCTGCAGGTCATGGACAACGCCACCCTGACCGACAACAACGGCCGCAAGGCGGACTTCCGCAACGTCATCCTGATCATGACCACCAACGCGGGCGCCGAAGCGCTGAACCGGCCGTCCATCGGCTTCCGCACCCAGGATCACAGCAGCGACGCCGGCGAGATGGTCAAGAAGACCTTCACGCCCGAGTTCCGCAACCGGCTGGATGCCATCATCCAGTTCCATGCCCTGGATCGCGAAGTCATCCTGGGCGTGGTGGACAAGTTCCTCACCGAGCTCCAGGCACAGCTGGACGAGCGCGCCGTGGTGCTGGATGTGGATCAGGAAGCCCGGAACTGGCTCGCCGAGCACGGCTATGATCCGGCCATGGGGGCAAGGCCCATGGCGCGGCTGATCGAGGAACAGGTCAAGAAGCCGCTGGCGGACAAGCTGCTCTTCGGTGAACTGTCCGAAAACGGCGGCACGGTGCACGTGCGCGTGCGCAATGACAGCCTGGATCTGTCCATCGAGGAAGAGGAAGCCGAGCCGGTCTGAACCAAGGACCTGAACTGAAACTCCAAACAGCGCTTGCGCCTCGCCTAGACTCGTTGTTTCCAGT
>CAZHGU010000046.1:2634-8468 GCA_964532105.1 uncultured Alcanivorax sp.
AGCCGAGCCGGTCTGAGGAAGGGCCCTCACGTACATGCCGGAGCGGTTTCTACCGCCCCGGATCGCCGCGGCTTGTTCGAGGTTCGTCGGGCCGGCTGTGTCAGCCCCGGCTTGCCGGCAGGACAGGGCCGACAGGGAGTCAGCCCCCTCAAGGGCCGCATCCGCTCGCTGGAATACGCCAATCCAGTCCTCCCGTTCTTTCCGCTACACCGCGATCCACTTTCTTGTACCGGTTTGCATACCAGAACCTCTGTCCGCGACAAACTGTGTCTGCAATCACAATCGGGAAACATCATCCGGAGCCAGGACAGAACTCTGTCGTCTCTTTGTTACCCCATTCTTTGCGTATCAGCAAAGATGGAGGATATGGCATGAGGTTTTTCACAGTCGCTATGACGATGTTGTTGAGTGTTTTCCTGACGTTGCCCGCGCTGGCGGCAGGCCCTTATGTGGGCGGCAACTACACCCAGCTCAAGTATGCCGATCAAAATGACGACAATCCCGGTAACGATATCGATACGGAGCCCACGGCCGGCTACTTGCGGCTGGGCATTCAGCCTGCTGAATATATCGGTATCGAAGCCCGGGGTGGTCTGGGCATCGAGGATGACGAGCGTGATAACTACCGTGTCGAACTGGACCAGTTCTATGGTGGTTATCTGACCCTGGGGGTGCCGATCAATAACGTTGTTCGTCCCTATGTGATTGGCGGGTACACCAAGGCCCGGGTTACGGAACACTATGACGGACCTTTTTCCTCCGTGATTTCGGACAAGGAAACACGAAATAACGAGGGCGAATCCCTGGGTGCGGGTCTGGATGTGGCGCTGACGGATACGGTCGCGCTGAATCTGGAGTATATGCGCTATCTCGACAAAGACGAACTGGAAATGAACGGCCTCAGTCTGGGTGTGCGTTCCGCTTTCTGAGCTACGGGAGGAAAGAGAAGGAGACGCGCTGGACACCCGTGGAGAGCTCCGGCAATCCGTGTAGAGAATCCGGGGTTGGTCGGGGGCAGGGAGGCCACCGGCCAACCCCGATCAGGAGCTTACTTCATGCGGAAGGTGATCCGACCCTTGCTCAGGTCATAGGGCGACATTTCCACGCGGACGCGGTCGCCGGTGAGAATGCGGATGTAGTGTTTGCGCATCTTGCCGGAAATATGGGCGATGATGGTGTGCCCGTTGTCCAGTTTGACCCGGAACATGGTGTTGGGCAGCGTTTCCTCCACCACGCCTTCGAGTTCGATCTGCTCTTCTTTCGCCATGCGGTCGATTACCTGGGTAGCTCCACTCAAGGAGGCGCAATTGTGCCGGAAAAGGCTTGATGGCGCAAAACCGGGTGCCGTTCTGTCGGGCACAGGGAGGGGGCAGGTGCTCTTCCGTGCCTATTCGGGCCGGTGGCGTTGCCAGACGCCGTCGATCAGAATCTCGAAGGGCTGGAAATCGCGCTTGTAGGCCATTTTCTGGCAGGGCGGTACCCAGTAACCGAGATACAGATAGGGCAGGCCCAGACGCCGGCATTCGTCGATCTGCCAGAGAATGGCGCGGTTGCCCAGCCCGCGCTGATCCAGATCCGGATCGAAATAGGTATAAACCGCGGACAGGCCGTCGCGCAGTCGGTCCGCCACGGCCACGGCTACCAGGCGCCCGTCCAGGCGAAAGGAATAAAAGCGCGTGTCGCTCCAGTCGCTCATGAGAAAGCTGCAGAACTGTTCCTCGGACGGCGGGTACATGTCGCCGTCGGCGTGCCGGGCCTCGATGTAACGGGCATAGAGGCGGTAGTGCTCCAGGGAGAAGGCGGCGGGTTCCTGTTCCACGCTCAGATCGGTGTTGGCGCGGATGGTGCGCTTGTGCCGGCGCCGGGGCTGGAACTCGTCCACGGCGATGCGGGCGGGAATGCAGGCGTCACAGCCCTGGCAGTGGGGACGGTAGATGAACTCGCCGCTGCGCCGGAAACCGTGCTGCGAAAGCTCGCTGTAGAGTTCCGGCGTGATACGTGCGCGGGGATCCACGAACAGGGTGGTGGCCTGGCGGTCCTCCAGATAACTGCACGGATGCGCCGGCGTGGTAAAGAACCGTAATGTGGACAGACTGCTCATAGGCACCGCCTGTGGTCGCGTCTGCCCCGAGTGTAACCCGGCACCCCGGGGCTTTCCTATCGACGACTCAGCCGGTTAGCTCGACCAGGGCACGAGCGGCGCACGGTCCCGGATGAGTGGAGGGGCCGTGGGCCCAGCGCTCGAGATACTGCTCGAATTCGCAGCGGGGAATGAGCTCGGCACCCAGCGAGCGCAGATGCCCGGAGTCCACCTGGGCATCCAGCAGGCGAATGCCCAGCTCGCCGCGCAACGCGCTCAGGGTGAACAGCGCGGCCTTGGAGGCATCCGGCTCGCGCGAGAACATGGATTCGCCGAAAAAGACCCGGCCCAGCTGGAGGCCGTAGAGCCCGCCGATGAGTTTTTCCTCGCGCCATATTTCCACCGAGTGGCCGTAGCCGTCCTGAAACAGGCCCTCATAGGCCTCCATCATGGCCGGTGAAATCCAGGTGCCCGGCTGGTCCGGTCGGGGTTCGGCACAGGCGCGGATGACCTCGGGGAAGGTCTGATCCAGGGATACGCTCCAGCCCGAATTGCGTAACCGGCGGCGCAGCCGCCGGGCACAATGGAAACGTTCCGGAAAGAACACCAGGCGCGGGTCCGGCGTCCACCATAATGGCGGTTCATCCGGATTGAACCAGGGAAAGATGCCTCGCTGGTAGGCCGCCACCAGGGTGGGCGTATCCAGGGCCCCACCCGCGGCCAGCAGGCCCGGCGGGTGGTCAAGCGCCTCCCGCGTGGGCGGAAAGGCTTCACCGGGTTCCAGCCAGTACAGGCTCAACATGACAGGGGGCACTCCGTTGTGCACGCCATCCATGGCTCCACGACCGGGGCTGAGCCGGATGCCCGTTCCATGGTGACTGCGTCTCGGGTTCCGGCGTTATTCGGTGTCCAGGTACTTTTCCGCGTCCAGCGCCGCCATGCAGCCAAAGCCGGCGGAGGTGACCGCTTGCCGGTAGACATGGTCCGAGACATCACCGGCGGCGAAGACGCCGGGTACACTGGTGGCGGTAGCATTGCCCTCCAGACCGCTCTGGATGACGATGTAGCCGCCATTCATGTCCAGCTGCCCCTGGAAGATGTCCGTATTGGGCTTGTGGCCGATGGCAATGAACACGCCCTGTACGTCGAGCTCTTTCGTGGAGTCATCCTCGCGCGAGCGGATGCGTGCACCGTTGACACCGGAGTCGTCGCCCAGGATTTCATCCAGCGTTTGGTTCCATTCAAAGCGGATGTTGTCCCGCTTGAACATCTTGTCCTGAAGGATTTTCTCGGCGCGCAATTTGTCCCGGCGATGCACCACCGTCACCTCGCTGGCGATATTGGACAGATAGAGCGCTTCCTCGGCAGCCGTGTTGCCGCCGCCGATCACGGCCACTTTCTGATCCCGGTAGAAGAAACCGTCACAGGTAGCGCAGGCGGATACCCCCTTGCCCATGAAGGTGGATTCGGATTCCAGGCCCAGGTATTGCGCGGACGCGCCCGTGGCGATGATCAGCGCATCACAGCTGTACTGTCCGGTATCCCCCTTGAGCACAAAGGGTTTGTCCTGAAGATTCACCTCGTTGATGTGGTCGAAGATGACCTGAGTGTCAAAACGCTCGGCGTGCTGCTGCATGCGCTCCATGAGCCCCGGACCCGTAAGCCCTTCCACATCGCCGGGCCAGTTGTCCACATCCGTGGTGGTGGTGAGCTGGCCGCCCGGCTCGATCCCGGTAATCACCACGGGATTGAGATTGGCGCGAGCCGCGTAGACGGCCGCCGTGTAACCGGCCGGACCCGAACCGAGAATGATCAGGCCATGGTGTTGGAGCTCACTCATTGAAATCCTCCGCAGCTGTGATGGGCTTCATGATCGATGGTGGCGAAAAATGGGGCCGATTGCCCCCGTCTTCAATGCGGCGCAAGCTACAGCAAATTCGGAATTGAATGAAGCAGGCTGAGCCTATCGGCTCAATAGAGCCTCTGGAATGGTCGAGACGCGATTGGCGCACCGCCGGGGTTGGCCCCTATAATCGCTGACAGCAACGAACCTGGATGGTGTATCGCCCTTGAGCAAAACCGCCGCAGAGTCCCAACAGCCCGGCTGGGTGCAGCATTTGCGCCGTGGCGTGGTCGAGGCCACCGTGATCGGGCTGATTGCACTGTCGCTTTATCTGTTGCTGGCGCTGGCTACCTATGACAGCCGGGATCCGGGCTGGTCCTATGTGGGCGAGTCCGGCGCCGTGGAAAATGCCGGCGGCCCCGCGGGTGCCTTCTGTGCCGACCTGCTGTTCATCCTCTTTGGCGGACTGGCCTGGCTCTTTCCCGTGCTGGTGGCGTTCTGGGCCGCCCGGGTTCTGCGTGAACGCCATGCCGGGCTGCCCGGCAGCTGGCCCATGTTCGCGCTGCGTTTCGTGGGCTTCGTGCTCACCATGGTGGCCGGCACCGGGCTCGCTTATGTGCACTTTGCGGGCGGGGAGAGTTTCCTGCCCGAAGGCGCCGGCGGCATTCTCGGCCAGGAAACCGGCCGGGCGGCGCTGGAAGCCTTCAATCCCCTGGGTGGCACCCTGGTGCTGGTGGCCGTCTTTCTCATCGGCGTGACCGTCTTTACGGATCTGTCCTGGATTCGCCTGGCGGAGCGCCTGGGGGCGCTGGCGCTCACCCTGGTGCAGCGGATGCCGCAATGGTGGCGAACGCTGCGCGCGCGCCGCAGTGAACGGCGTCAGGCGCGCACCGTGCGCGAACAACGCCGCGAGATTGTCAGCCAGGCGAAAGAGGAAAAGGCTCAGCGCAGTCCGCCGCAGATCGCGAAACCCGCGAAGTCGGTGGAAAAGAGTGAACGGGTGGAAAAGGAAAAGCAGCAGCCGCTGTTCCAGGCTCCGGTCACCGGCGAGGTGCCGCCGCTGTCCCTGCTGGATCAGGTGGAGGAGAATAGCGGCGGCTATACCGAGTCGGACCTGGAAGGCATGTCCCGGCTGCTGGAGGTCAAGCTCAAGGACTTCAATGTGAACGCCGAAGTGGTGGAGGTACAACCGGGCCCGGTGATTACCCGCTTCGAAGTCCAGCCGGCGCCGGGCATCAAGGTGAGCAAGATCACCAACCTGGCCAAGGATCTGGCCCGCTCGCTGGCCGTGATCAGTGTGCGGGTGGTGGAAGTCATCCCGGGCAAGACCACGGTGGGCATCGAGATCCCCAACCAGCAGCGCGAGATGATCCGGCTCACCGAGGCCATTTCCAGCAAGGCGTTCGACCAGGCCAAATCGCCGCTGACCGTGGCCCTGGGCAAGGACATCGCCGGCAATCCGGTGGTCGCCGATCTCACCGACATGCCGCACCTGCTGGTGGCCGGTACCACCGGCTCGGGCAAGTCCGTGGGGTTGAACGCCATGCTGCTGTCGATCCTGTTCAAGAGCACGCCCGAGGACGTGCGCATGATCATGATCGATCCCAAGATGCTGGAGCTGGCGGTTTATGACGGCATTCCCCATCTGCTCGCCCCGGTGGTGACGGACATGAAGCAGGCCGCCAACGCGCTGCGCTGGTGCGTCGGCGAGATGGAGCGGCGCTACAAGCTCATGGCGGCCACCGGGGTGCGTAATATCGCCGGTTACAACCGCAAGGTGCGCGAGGCGGAAAAGCGTGGCGAGCCGCTCAAGGATCCGCTGTGGAAACCCGGTGATCCCATGGATCCGGACGAAGAGGCGCCCCTGGCCGAGAAACTGCCCTATATCGTGGTGGTGATCGATGAATTCGC
>CAZHGU010000047.1:0-8344 GCA_964532105.1 uncultured Alcanivorax sp.
ACGGGTGGCCTCGGCGGCCAGGGCCGTGGCCAGGCTCTCGTTAAAGCGAGTATCGCCGGAGACATAACGCCAGCGATGGGCCAGTTCGTGAAAGAGCAATTCCGCCAGCGCGGCCGGCTCGCGCCGGAGCATGGGCGTCGTCAGCGGATCATCGAACCAGCCCAGGGTGGAATAGGCCACGGCTCCGGCGCTGTGGACATCCAGACCCTGGTCGCGCAGTCGTTCGGCGTGGCGCTCGGCGCGGTCCCGGTCGAAATAGCCGCGGTAGCTGACACAACCGGCCACGGGGAAGCACCACTGGCGCGGTTCCAGCGAGAATTCCGGCGCGGCAAAGAGGTTCCAAACCACCCAGTCGCGCTCCAGCGCCACATAGTCGCTGTAGCTGCCTTCCACCAGCAGGTTCAGCTCCTCCTCGGCAAAGGCGAGGATGGCGCGGGCCTGTTCCAGCCTCTGGCGCTCGCCTTCGGGCACGGAGGTGTCCGCCAGCACCTCGGACACGGGTGTACGGTCCGCCATCAGGGCCGAGTGCCCTTTCACCAGATGCCAGTAATAGCCCGCCTGGCAACCGCTCAGGGCCAGGCAACACAACAACGCAATGGAGCGCATGACGGGAGTTCTCCTTGCCGGCGGGCATGGTACGCCAGCACCGGAGGAGGAACCAGTCAGAGGGGGCCGGCGACTGCCCCGCGAGCCTGTCGGGCCAGGGTTTCCGGATCCGCGGCCCCGGCGGGTACGGGGTCATGGAACGTCACCCGCGCGTGAATCCGGGGGCGCAACAGCAGGCGCCAGAGATGCCGCAGGAAGTCATCCTCGCCCACAAAGGCCACGGACGGATCCGTACGGCCGGAGGCGGTGCAATAGCGCACGGTCACCGGCTGCACGGCCACGCCGGCATCCGCCGCCGCGCCCAGCAAGCGTCCGTGAAAGGGGGCCAGACTCCGACCATCCGTGGTGGTGCCTTCCGGAAACACCAGCACGGTGCGCCCGCGCCGCAACTGATGGGCGATTTCATCACGGCGGCGTCCGACTTCGCCGCGTCCCCGGCGCAGAAATAGGGTGCCGGCGGCCGCCGCCAGGGGACCGATCAAGGGCCAGTGCCGCACCTCGTCCTTGGAAAGAAACAGCAATTCGCGCCGTGCGCCCAGGACCGGGATGTCGAGCCAGGACACATGATTGCTTACCAGCAGCACGGGGCCGCGCGCCGGTGCGCCCGTGACTTTCACCCGCACGCCCAGAATGCTCAGCGTGGTGAGCAACCAGTGGCGCGTGGCGCGGCGCACCACCCGGCGGCGGGGCCGGTGAAACGCACCCAGACCCAGCGCCAGCGTCCAGCCGGCACCGATATGCACCAGCACCCGGGCCGCGCGATACAGACGCCGGATCAGCGCCACCGGCCCCGGCGCTTCACGCCGCCATTCGTATTCCAGCGCCGTCATACGGCCTCCTTCAACGGCCGCAGGAAGCGCCGCACATAGCGCTCGGACAGGGTCTCCAGATCCAGCAGCATGAGATAATCCAGACAGCGGAAATCCGGATCCCAGCAGGGCTCGCCACAAACCCGCGCGCCCATCTGCAGATAGGTTTTCAGCAGCGGGGGCAGCACGGCCTCGCCCCGAACCCGTTCGCTCACCGGCGCCGGCCGGCGCGGTTGCACCCGCCATTCCGGCGTGCTCCATTGCCGTGCCCGCATGGATGCCATCACCGCCGCCGGATCACCGGGCCCGTTCAGGGGCACACTGGCGCAGCCCACCAGAAAGCGGATATCGCGTGCCTGCAGATCCTCGGCGAGCCGCGACCAGAGCATGCCCATGATGGCGCCACCGCGATAATCGGGATGGATGCAGGTGCGCCCCAGCTCCGCCACCCGGCCCGGCAGGCGCGCCACCATGTCCAGCTCGAATTCGTCGGCGGCGTAAAAGCCGCCCGTTTGCGCCAGCCGGTCGTCCGGCAGGATCCGGGTATAGCCGGCCAGGGTGCCGTGGCGCTGATCCCGCACACCCAGGTGCAGGCAATGGCGGTCGAAACGATCCCGGTCCAGACCCGGCGGCCCCGAGGTCCGGGCTCCGTACTCCACGCCGAAGACCCGGTGGCGCAGGCGCTGGGCAGCGCGCAGCTCACGTCCACCGCTGAGGAAATCCGCCTGAAAGGCCGGGAGCGTATCAACCGCGTCGCCCCGAGCCTGCAGCCCCGGGTCCGTCCACGTCTTTTCGGGACGCGGCCACCACAGAATTTTGCGTTGTCGTCCGGTTCGCGCCAGCATGGCCCTCTCCCCTGCGATTTTCCATCAGCATGGGAGTCGGGTTTTGCAGGCGTTTGAAGATTCCTTGACGAATCCGCGACGCTTCCATGGCCGAACGATGACAACGGAGAAACGCCATGAGTGAACAACCGGAGATTGCATCCGGCGCGCCCTTCCCCACCGAGGTGAAAGAAGGCGAGAAATACATGTGGTGTGCCTGCGGACGCAGCCAGAACCAGCCGTTCTGCGACGGCTCGCACAAGGGCACGGGTTTTTCGCCGGTGGCCTATACCGCCCCGAAGGACAAGATCGTGTTCTTCTGCGGCTGCAAGCACACCGGCTCCGCGCCCATCTGCGACGGGACGCATAGCGGCCTTGAAGCGGAATGACATTCCGCTTCAAGGCAGGGGCAAGGAGCAAGGTGCAAGGAAGATCTTCCGTGCGCCACGGCTATCAGTGTCCGCGAATAGATCCCATCCCTGGTACTCCGGAAAGCCGAAAGACAAAAGCAGTAATGCAGGGCGCCTTCGGCGCCCTGGCCTTTTTCCTTGCTACTTGCGACTTGCTACTTTCGACTTTTATCCGGTGTTTCTCATCCCCGCCGCAATACCGGCTATGGTGACCTGAAGCGCATGCTCCAGCGCTTCGCTGCCATCCTCGCTGCGGCGCAGTCGGTCCATCAGTTCGGCCTGCAGAAGATGGAGCGGATCGGTGTAGGGATTGCGGACCCGGATGGACCAGCGCATGACCGGGTTGTTGGCAAGCAGATCCTCGTCGCCCGTAAGGTCCTTGAGCGCTTCCCGGGTGGCGTCCAGCCGTTCGCGCAGGCCCTCGCCGAAACGGCACTGGTCCGCGTTTTCCGCCAGCCGCTGCTCATAGTAGGCGGCGATGGTGCGGTCCGATTTGGCCAGCACCATTTCCAGCATGTCCACCGCCCCCTGAAAGAAGGGCCACTCGGCCATCATGGTTTCCAGGGTGGCCCGGCGCTCGGGCGTGGCCAGCGCCTCCTCCAGCGCCGCGCCGGTACCCAGCCAGGCCGGCAGCATGAGCCGCATCTGGGTCCAGGCAAAGACCCAGGGGATGGCACGCAGTGATTCCACGCCCTGCGGCTGCGAACCCCGGCGCGCGGGCCGGCTGCCCAGCGCCAGCCGCGTCAGTTCGCGCTGGGGCGTGACGGTGTTGAGATAGGGCACCAGCTCCGGATCCTGCTGCACCACCGAGCGGTAGCCGCTTACGGAGCGCCGGGTGAGCGCATCCATTTCCGCGCGCCAGCCGGCCTCGGGCGAGCCCGGCGGATGCAGGCTGGCTTCCAGAGTGGCGGAGACATACTGTTCCAGGTTGTGCACCGCCACGCCCGGCAGGCCATACTTGAAACGGATCATCTCGCCCTGTTCCGTCACCCGGATGCGCCCGGCCACCGAGCCCGGCGGCTGGGACAACAGCGCCATGCGCGTGGGCGAGCCGCCCCGGCTCACGGACCCGCCCCGGCCGTGGAAGAGTGTCAACGGAATGTCCCATTGCCGGAACAGTTCGGTCAGCCCTTCCTGGGCCCGGTACTGCGCCCAGGCCGCGCCCAGAAAACCGGCGTCCTTGGCGGAATCGGAATAGCCGATCATGACTTCCTGGCCGTGCTGCACGCGCCGGCGATAGTCGTCCACCTTCAGCAACGCGGCCATGGTGTCCGTGGCGTTTTCCAGATCACTCAGGGTTTCGAACAGCGGCACCACCCGCATGGGGGCTTCCACGCCCGCCTCGCGCTGGAGCAGCAGCACCGCCAGCACATCCGAGGGCGCGCGCGCCATGGAAATCACATAGGCGCCCAGCGCCTCGGGCTCCTGTTCGGCAATGACCGCGCAGGTATCCAGCACTTCCCGCACCTCGGGCGTGCACTCCGGGCTCTGAAAGAAATGCGAACCGATCAGGGGCCGGCGGCCGTTGAGTTCGCGCACCAGAAAATCCCGGCGTTGATCCTCGCTCCATTCCTGATAACTCCCCAGGTCCAGAAAGCGGGTAATGGCGTCCAGGGCTTCCATGTGGCGGCTCGATTCCTGGCGCAGATCCAGCCGCAGCAGGCTGATTCCGAAACAGGCCAGACGGCGCAGGGTGTCGCGCAGTTCGCCGTCGGCGATGTCGCCCATGCCGCAAGCGCGCAGGGAACGGTCGATCAGGTAGAGCGGCTCGGCCAGTTCCGCGGAGGTTTGATAGCCCGGATCACCGTTCCACTCCTCGTCCTCGAGCAAGGCTTCCATGCACTCGCGGCTGTTGTACAAACGCTCGCGCACATGGCGCAGCAGTACCCGATAGGGCTCATGGGACGGGCCCGTCCAGGCCAGCAATTCCTCGCTCGCATCCTGCATGGACAGCTCGCCCAGCAGCCAGTCGATATCGCGCAGATAGAGATCGGCGGCCATCCAGCGCGCCAAGCGCAACACCTCACGCGTTACGCCGGCGGTGACATTGGGGTTGCCGTCCCGGTCACCGCCCATCCAGGAGGCAAAGGTGATGGGGGCGGCGGTCAACGGCAACCGCTCGCCCAGGCGGTCCTCCATCTGCTCTTCCAGTTCACGCAGAAAGGCGGGCACGGCCTGCCACAGCGACTGCTCAATGGTGGCGAAGCCCCACTTGGCCTCGTCCACGGGGGTGGGTTTTTGCCGGCGGATTTCGTCCGTGCGCCAGACGGACAACAGCACCCGTTCCAGATCCTTGCGCAGCCGGCGGCGTTCGTCGTCCACCAGATCGCCGCGATCCAGTTCGCCCAGCAGCTCCGCCATGCGGTCGTATTTGCGGATCAGGGTGCGGCGCGCGATTTCGGTGGGATGAGCCGTGAGCACCAGTTCCACCGACATATCGGCGAGACAGCGGGAAATGGATTCGGAATCGAATCCTGATTCCATCAGTCGGTCCATGACCCGGGCCGGACTTTCCTCGCCGCCGGGTTCCTCGCCATAGCTCTGATGGCGGCGGCGCAGACGTACCCGGTGATGCTGCTCGGCGATATTGGCCATGTTGAGGAACTGGTTGAAGGCGCGCGCCACATCCAGCAACTGTTCCTCGTTCAGATCGGACAGCTCCTGTTGCAGATCGGCCATGGCCACCCGGCCGTGTTCACGCGCATCCCGGGCCTCCCGGCGAATGTTTTCCACGATGCGGAACAGGTCCTCGCCTTCCTGCGCACGCAGGGTGTCGCCCAGCAGCTCGCCCAACTGGCGGACATTGTCGCGCAGGGGTTCGTGGGGGTCTTCCGGTACAGCGTGCGACGGTTCCATGATCGGTATCCGGTTGGCAATGCAGAAAACGCCATTGCAGGGTACACTTGGAGCGCTTGCAACCATTGTTTTCCGGCCGATTATTTCCCCCATGAAAATACCCGATCACCTCGCTTCCGAACCCGGGCTCCATGCCCTGCAACTCGTCGGTCGCGCCCTGTTCGCCCTGCTGGTGGGCTTCTATTTCCTGGCGGCCGAGCCGGCCTTTGGTACCTTCATTCCGGCGCCCTGGATGATCTGGGTGGCACTCGGGGTCTTTGTGGCCCTGCACGCCGTGTTGCTCTACCGGGCACCGGCCATCGCCAATATCCCGGGCGCGCTGCTGGATCTGATCAGTATCGGCGTGGTGACCCTGTTCGACCCGGGCACGCCCCCGCCGGCGCTGGTGCTGCTGGTGGTGGCGGCACTGAGCGCAGGCCTGGTCTACGGGCTGCGCCGTTTTCTCTATGTTCTGGCCGGCAGCATTCTGGTGGTGGCGCTGGTGATTCCCGCGCGCCTGGCGAAGGCGGACGACGCCGCCCTGGCCGCTGGCACCCTCTTCCTGCTGGCCGTGATTCTGGTGTGCGTGGTCTATTTCGGGCTCATGATTTACCGCAATCAGGTGCTCGCGCGACGGGCCCGGGATGCCACCTGGCGCGATCCGGACACCGGCCTGATCAGTCATACGGCCATGATCAGCACCGCCGGCTGGCTGCTGCCGCTGCACGACCGGCTCTCCAGCCATCTGGCGCTGATCCTGCTGCGGCCCAGCCGCGGCCGGGAACTCAAGCCCCTGGCCGATCAGCTTGCCACCCGGCTGCGGCGCAGCGATATCGCCGGGCGCTATGACCAGCAGACCCTGGCCATGCTCCTGCCCGATACGCCCGCCGGGGACGCCGAACGGCTGCTGGAGGAAATGCGCGCCGACACGCCGGATTACACCGCGGCGATGCTGGTGCTCTCCCACCCGGATCATTCCCTGGAAGCGGTGCTCCAGCATCTGCGCCGCACTCTGGAGCGGGCCACCGAAGACGGGGATCACTGGCTGGTGCATGCCTCCATGCCGGGGTACTGATCCATGACACGGTCATGGCGTGAAAGGATTCACGCAGGGTATGGCCAAAAACGCTATTATCGATTCCGAAAAGCCCGGAATCCGAATCCCATGCGTGTCGCCCGAATCGCAATCTGTGCGTTCATCCTCGGCCTGAGCCCGGTAGGCGCCACGGGCGACATGCAGACCCGCGTGATCGGCGGCAAGGACGCACCCGCCAGCGAATGGCCCTGGATGGTGGCGGTACTGGAAGACGCGGTGGATAACGACTTTCAGGCCCAGTTCTGCGGCGGGATGCTGATCAGCCCGGAATGGATCCTCTCCGCCGCGCATTGCTTTGAACCCGGGGATGATGATACGTCCGGATCAACCAGTTTCTCCGCAAGCCAGATTTCGGTGCTGATCGACACCGTTGCGCTCTGCAATGACTGCCAGGGTGACCGGCGCGAAATCAACCAGATCAAAATTCCGGACGGCTCCGAAGGCCCAAACTGGGATACCTCTACCGAAGCCAACATTGACGACATCGCGTTGCTCAGACTCGAGAACCCGGTTTCGGTGCCCACGGCCAGCGTGATCGACGCTACCCGTTCAGCGACTTTGCCCGATTCCGGTGATGACGGGATTCGGGTACTGGGTTGGGGCGCCTCCGAGCCCAATCCGGAACCGGACAGTGATTATTTGTTCCCGTTCACTCTGCAACAGGTGGCGCTGGACTTTGTTCCGCTCAATGAATGCAAGCGTTTCTACAACCGCGACGCGCTCTTTTCCGACTCCATGCTCTGTGCCCATGAACCGGAGCCGGACACCAGCATGGGCGAGGACACCTGTCTGGGCGACAGCGGCGGTCCGCTCTTTCTGGAACGCGACGGCGCCGACTGGGTGGCCGGGATCACCTCCTGGGGTTTCGATTGCGGCGATGCGGGCTTTCCGGGCGTCTACACGGCAATACGGGACTATGTGGACTGGCTGGAAGCTGTTACCGCGGCTGCCACCGCGCCCGTGGTGGACGTCACCGGTGCGCTTTCCGTGTCTTCACGGTATGCGGAAACCGACGGAACGCTCCGGGTCCAGGCCGAGCTGCGCAATGGCTCCGTCAGCAACGACGCGTCCGGAGTGCTCGGACAACTGGATCCCGGCGGTTCGGCCTCGGCAACGGATGCGGATGAAAACGATGAACTGGAATGCACGGACAACAGCGCCGGCCTGGCCTGCACGACCGGCCATGATCCGCTGGCCCCGCAAACCGCCCGACAGGGCAGCGTGGAGATCAGCCATTCCGGTGACGGCCCGGACCGGATCAGCGTGTCACTAACGGCGAATGCGGATGAGGGAGACTACCGCAGCGGCAATGATCGCGCGGAACAGACTCTGATCTTCTCCGACCAGCCCGACCTCGACATCCGCTTCGGCACACCCAATGCCGGCTCCGATACCGCGTCCGTGCCGCTGACGGTCATCAACCAGGCCACGCATCATAGCGCCCGGGATATTGCCTTCACCCTGCAACTGCCCCCGGGTCTGAGCCTGGAAAATCCGGAAGCACTCAACTGCAATAACCAGCCCTGGGTCTGCCGTCCCGGCAATACGCTGCAGGCGGAACAAAGCCGGCAATACAACCTGAAACTGGCCGCTGACAGCCCCGGTGACTACAACCTGAGTGCCCGGGCCGATTCACTGGACGGCGACTTCCCGGACGCGGACCCGGATGCCCGTATCACCCTGACCTTTCCCCCGAACCGTTCTTCGGGCGGCTCTTCCGGCGGCGCAATCGCTGTTTTGTTTGTAGCGCTGAGCGATGCCCTC
>CAZHGU010000048.1:0-8249 GCA_964532105.1 uncultured Alcanivorax sp.
GCGGGTGTCGGCTGGCGTTCAAGGATATGGGCACCGCAGTTCGGCTCTCACTGGCACTGCCCGGCGGGGGCTATTTCTATACCCGACATCCCGTTCTGGGACTGGGTGATCTTATCGTGGAGGGTTACCTGATTGCCGTAATCATTATTATGGCGTCGGACGCCTTGAAGGGCGAGAGTCATGCCTCCTGGGTCCTGGCCGGGTTTGTGGGCATGTTTCTCGTGCTGGAAAAGCTCATCACGATTTATCACGCCCGGCGCTTTATCCAGGAGTATATCCCGCAAGCACGAAGGGTGCAGCCTCTGGCAGCCGTTTCGTAGGTTGTCACGGCATCGGGGCTGTCCGGCAACCGGATCAGGTTTAATGAGTCCTGATTCTGGTTGCTGCTCGGGATGGCAAGGGAGTTGTCACGCATTGTCCATGGTGCGCCGTATCTCTTCGGCATCGACTACCTCGCCTTCCAGCAGGATTCCCGCCAGTTCCTGGAGTTTGTCGCAATTCTCGCTCAGCAACTGCTCGGCCCGATTCTTGAGTCCACCGACTGTTTCCCGACCCCGGGAAGACATATTCCTTCCCCGGATCGTGACCTGCCCCCATTTGGCGACTCCGGTATACTTGGGCGGGGATACTACAGAGATAGAATGGCGTACTGAAGGGACTGTTTCATGGCTCTCAAGGCAACCGTCTGCAAGGCCCGCCTGAATGTGGCCGACATGGATCGTGGCTATTATGACGAGCATGTGCTGACCCTGGCTCAGCATCCGTCCGAGACGGACGAGCGGCTCATGGTGCGATTGCTCGCCTTTGCCCTGAATGCCCATGCGGAACTGGCCTTTACGAAGGGGCTGAGCACGGACGACGAGCCGGACCTCTGGCGGCACGGGCCGGCGGACGAGATCCCGCTCTGGATCGAGTTGGGCCTGCCGGATGAAAGCCGCATCCGCAAGGCCTGCAACCGGGCGGAACAGGTCCGGGTCTATGCCTATGGCGGCCGCCCGGCGGCGGTGTGGCGGCGGAAGATGGAGGGCCGATTCAGCCGGTTTTCCAATCTCGAAGTCTTCGAACTGCTTCCGGAGGCCACCCGGGCGCTGGCCGCCATGGCGGGCAAGAGCATGACGCTGCAGTGCACGGTTCAGGACGGTCAGGTGGGCATCGGCGACGAACAGGATCATGTCCTGCTGGAGCCGACGCGCCTGTATCCGTTGTGAACAACGTCCGAATGACCTGGGCAATGGACCCGCTCCGCATTGGGGCGTACAAAGGGGGAACCGCCTTTTCAATGCCGTGTTCGCCGGGCGTCGTACGAGGGGTACATCATGAAGAACTGGATCTTTCTGTGTGTCGCCATCGTCTCGGAAGTGGTGGCCACCTCCGCGTTGAAATCGAGTGAAGGCTTTACCCGCCTGTGGCCCACTTTGCTGGTGGTTGCGGGTTATATGCTGGCGTTCTATTTTCTGTCGCTGACGCTGCGCACCATTCCCGTGGGCGTGGCCTATGCCATCTGGGCCGGTCTGGGTGTGGCCCTGATTGCTCTGGTTTCCTGGGTCATCTTCGATCAGAAGCTGGACCTGCCGGCCATGATCGGCATGGGACTGATCGTGAGCGGCGTGATCGTGATGAATGTGTTTTCCAATACGGTGGTTCACTAGGAAAGCCCATGACGGAGGCTGGCTGGCACGCCCGGACGGAACGACTCAACGAAGGCGGGGAGTGCAGGGTTGCCATGGAACGGGATGGTACCCCGGTTTCCTTTGGCGATGTCATGGCGGACTGGCAGTGGAATCCGGCCTTCCGGGACTTCTTCATTCGCATTCTCGCCGAAGCGCGGCTGGACGCCTTCCGTTGGGAAACACCGCCCGTGACCCGCGATACCCTGGATCGGCCTTTCGAGTTCGTGCTGCTGGATGCGCCGGAGTTGAAACGTCCGGCCGATCCATCGGATTTCGCCGAGCATTTCCGCCACGCCCCGTCTGCGGACGTAATCGAGTTCACCAACCTGGGCGGCGACGCCCTGATGGTGGTGCCCACGCCGGGTGAACCCCGGGCCGCTTATGCTCATCTGGCGGCTTTTGCACGCGGCGCGCCTGATGAACAGCAACATGCGCTCTGGCAGCGGGTGGGCGCGGCCCTGGAACGCCGGCTGGGCGAAAAGCCGGTATGGGTCAGCACCGCCGGAGCGGGCGTGCCCTGGTTGCATGTGCGGCTGGACGACCGGCCCAAGTACTATGGGTATCAACCCTGGCGCCGGGCGGACGGCTAGCCCTGTCGGAGTCCGGACAGAAAAGGCTTTAGCGGAAGCTTTCGGCTACCAGGCTTCCCCGAAGGGCCGCAGATCCAGCTCGAAGGTCCAGGCCGAAGGATCCTGCTGACACAGTGCCCATACACTGTCGGCAATGGCGTCCGGATTCAGGAAGAATTCGTCCGGCTGGTCCGGCAGCATCTCTCGTGTGCGCGGCAGATCAATGACGCCGTCGATGACCACATAGGCCACATGAATGTGTTCGGGCCCCAGCTGGCGGGCCAGGGACTGGGCCAGGCTGTGTTGGGCCGCCTTGGCGGAGGCAAAGGGCGCGGTTTGCGCGCGGCCGCGCCAGGCCGCCGAGGCGCCCATCACGATCAGACGCGCCGGAGTCCGGGAACGCAGCTGGGGCAAGGTCGCCTGAGCCACATGAACCAGGCCCAGGGTATTGGTCTTCCAGGTGGCTTCGAAATCGCTCGCGCCGGCTTCTTCCGCGTTTTTGAAGATCCCCGCGCCGGCATTGTAGATCACCGTGGATACCGGCCCCAGTTCCCGGTGGATGCGTTCAAAGGTGGCGTGGACGGCTTTCTCGTCGGTGGCGTCACAGGGAAAGGCGACGGCGCCGTCCACTTGGTTGGCCAGCTCGTGCAGATAGTCCGCGTTGCGCGAGAGCATGGCCACGGTCTGCCCTGCCCGCGCGAAGCGCCGGGTGAGGGCGCGGCCATTGCCCGGGCCGATGCCCACAACGGCACACACTTCGGTCATGACGGCCTCCTGCGTTGCCGGGAAGAGGGTTCCCGGAAGTCTGCCTTGTCAGGAAGGTGAGGACAAATGGCGCTTCCGATTGGGCAACACCCTGATCCGGGTCAAAACCGCACCGCTTGCATGCATACGCCGATAGCCCGGACTGGATAGCCGCGCGCTCTTCATAGAGAATCGGACAGATGATCCCGAACGGGATCGACGGGGAATCTGCCGGAGGGTTTTGTGCCTGAATCGATGAATGACGCCCTGGCCGCCGCCGACGAGGTGATCAAGCGCACCGGCGGCGAGATCCGCCTGGGCCTGCCGCTGGGGCTGGGCAAGCCCAACCGCTTTGTGAATGCGCTTTATCAGCGTGCCTCGGAAGACGCTTCGGTACAGCTGGAGATCTATACGGCCCTGTCGCTGGGCCGCCCGGCGGCGGGCAGCGGACTGGAAAAACGCTTTCTGGAACCCTTTTCGGATCGTGTTTTCGGCGATTACGAGGAGCCCGCCTATCTCGCGCCCATGCGGCGCGGGCAGTTGCCGGACAATATCCGCGTCTACGAATTCTTCTTCCAGCCCGGCGCCATGCTGAACAGCACTGATGCCCAGCGGCACTACATCAGCGTGAACTACACCCATGCCGCGCGGGATCTGAATGCGCGCGGTGTGAATGTGGTGGCGCAGATGCTGGCCGTGCGTGATACGGACCAGGGTCGGGACTACAGTTTTGCCTGCAACCCGGAAGTCACCCTGGAGTTGTTGCCGTTATTGAAGGCCCGCCGGGAAGCGGGCGAAACCATTGTTTCCGTGGGCCAGATTCATCCCGATCTACCCTTTATGGAAAACGATGCCCGGGTGGGGGACTGGCTGACCGAAATGGATATCCTGCTGGACGATCCGGCGGGACACACGACCCTGTTCAGCATGCCCAACATGCCCGTGCAACTGCAGGATCACTTCGTGGGCCTGCATGCCAGTACCCTGATTCGGGACGGCGGCACGCTGCAGATCGGCATCGGTGCCCTGGGCGATGCCCTGGTTCATCATGCGCTGCGGCGCCATCACCACAATGATGATTATCACGGCTTGCTGCGTGAGCTGAATCTGCCGCCCGAGCACCGCGAACTGATCAACCGGGAGGGCGGCGAGGCGCCTTTTCGTGAAGGCTTGTACGGCTGCAGCGAGATGATCAATCACGGCCTGCTGCGTTTGATGGACGAAGGTGTGATTCGCCGTCCGGTTTATGCCTGGCCCGCGCTGCAATCCCGGGTGCTGGCCGATCCGGAGCTCAGGCCGGGCTGGCCGCTGCTGGATGCCCTGCGTGAAAACGGCGGCATCAGTTCACCGTTGACCGGCGAAGCCCTGGCGTTGCTGCAGCATTTCGGTGTGTTGCGTGCCGGCATCAGCGTGGAGGGTCCACAACTTCGCCTGCCCGGCGAACGGATCGTGGCCAATGATCTGGACGATGCCGCTACCCGTGAGGCGCTGGATCTGCTGTTCAGCGAGCGACTGGATAACGGCATGGTCATGCACGGCGGTTTCTTTCTGGGTCCGCAGGCCATGTATCAGCGGCTGCGCGAACTCGACGCAAGCGAGCGCGCCGCGATCAACATGACCCGTATCGGGTTTATCAATGATCTCTACGGTGATGAAGAGCTCAAGCGCCTGCAGCGCCGGGATGCCCGCTTCATGAACACCGCCTTCAGCGTGACCCTGCTGGGGGCCGTGGTGTCCGATCAGCTTGCGGACGGTCGTGTACTGTCCGGCGTGGGCGGGCAATACAATTTTGTCAGCCAGGCCCATGAACTAATCGGCGCGCGTTCGGTGATCATGACCCGCGCCTGGCGCATGCGCGACGGCGAAGCGCAATCCAATGTGGTGTTTTCCTATGCGCACAACACCATTCCCCGGCATCTGCGCGACATGGTGGTGACCGAATACGGCGTCGCCGATCTGCGCGGCAAAACCGACGAGGAAGTGGTCATGGCCATGCTGAATATTGCCGACAGCCGTTTTCAGGATGAACTCCGGGAACAGGCGCAGAACGCGGGGAAGTTGCGTGCCGATTACAGTATTCCGGAACGCTGCCGCTATAACAGGCCCGACACCCTGCAGCATGTGGCCAACCGCACGGGCGAGGGAACCTTTCCATCCTTCCCGTTGGGCACGGACTTCGACGATACCGAACAGCGCCTGCTGCGGGCGTTGAACTGGCTGAAGGAGGAAGTCGGCCGCAAGGAATACTTTCGGCTGGGCCGCAGCGCGTTGCGTACCACGGCCCGCCCGGCCGACTATCCGGCCGAACTGGCACGCATGGAGCTGGAACAGCCCCGGGGACTGCGCGAGCGGTTGTATCAGCGTTTGCTGCTGACCGCACTGGAAGTCACGGCCGGATAAGCGAAGCCGTTACAGCGGTTGTACGGAATAAATCTGTTCCGACGGTTCGGGCTCGGGTGCGGGCTGCGGTGCACGGAAGAACTCGGCCACATTGGCCAGTTCGTCCTCGAGCTCCCAGTTCAGCTCGCGCGTAAGCATTTCCAGCAAAAGCAGGGCATTGACGGGCGCATCCGAGCCGCCGTGGCGCAGGCGTTTGAGGAAATCGCGGTTGAGTCGATTCAGGTTGCGGTAGTCGTCGCCCAGACCTTCCAGATCCACAGGGATATCCGGATTGTCCCGGTGTTCTATATAACGCTCCAGCAACCGGAAAGCGAGTACGCGCACCACGGCTTCGCGTTCCATGCTGAGCGGCAGATGGAAGATGGCCATGGGGCGCAGGAAACGGGTATGAGGACAATCGCTGAGCGCCGAAACCAGTCCGAACAGCGAACTGAGTGCCCGTTGCAACGTGGTCCCGGTGCGGTAGGCGCGTTCCGGCGTTTCCACTTCCAGCGTCATTGCCTGGTGTGAATCCGCAAGACCTTCATCGGGCATGATCCAGGCGAGCTTGAGCGCCAGGGGACAATAACGGTATTCCGCCGGATCCAGCGGACAGTGACCGCATTGATGGTAATCCAGCCGGGTCCATTCCGGCGGCTCGAAATCCGGCGGGACCTGGATGCGGTGTTCCTCGTCCAGGTGAATGTCGATGACCCGTGTCTCCGCGTTTGCGTCCGCGACCGGGATCAGACGATAGCGGTAGTCAGGCTGCCCGGGTTGCATTCTCATTCACCAAAGGGAGGCGGATCTCGAAACAGGTGCCTTCACCCGGGCTGCTGCGCACGTCCAGTTCGCCACCGTGACGGCGAATGATGTCCTGGGAGATGGACAGCCCCAGCCCCGTGCCCTGGCCCGCGGGCTTGGTAGTAAAGAAGGGTTCGAAGATCTTGTTGATCTGTTCCGCTGACATGCCCGGACCGTCATCGGCCACTTCGATAGTGCACATCGTATCGTCCTGCTGTGCGCGAATATCGATATGACCGCGCTCGCCTTCCATGGCCTGGGCCGCATTAACCACCAGATTCATGAACACCTGCGAGAGCTGGCTTTCGGAGCCGGCGATGGGAGGCAGGTTGTCGGCGATGTCGCGATTCACCTTGACCTTGTTCTTGAGTGTATAGCGGGCAAGATTCAAGGATACATCCACGCAGTGCTCCACGCTGATGGGTTCGAAGCTGTCTTCTTCCTTGTTGTGCGAGAAATGCTTGAGATCGTTGATAATGGACTTGATGCGAGCAATGCCCTCGTCTGTTTCTTCAATAAGGCCGCGATAATCTCCAAGAATGAAATCCAGTTTATTGCTGTTCAGATTGGTCGTGGCCTGCAGCAGGCGCTCGAACTGCTCCGCGTTGACGCGCTTGCGCATTTCCTGCACCAGTTTGGCCAGCTCTTCCAGGTATTCCTCGTTGCGCCTCAGGTTGCCCGAGACAAAGCCCATGGGCGTGTTGATCTCGTGGGCGATCCCCGCGGAGATGGTGCCGATGGAGGCCATCTTGTCCGAATGCATGAGCATGGACTCCACCTCGTTGATCTTTTCGTCCTTGTCGCGCACCGCCTGAAGCAGTTCGTTGTTGTGGGACTTGATCGCGGTAATGTCGTGCCCGAAGTAGATATAGCCCTCGTCCTCATCGGTAATATAGGACAGAGGGAAGATGAACATGTTGACCCAGTAAAGCTCGCCGTTCCGGCCCCGGTTGCAGATCTCGCCGCTCCAGGCGCCGTGCAGGGCCCGTTCGCAGTGCATGAAATGATCCTCGTGTTCATGCGCGTCCTCCGGGTGGTTGACGCTTTCGTGCTGCCCGATCAAATCCTTGTAGCCGAAACCGCTGAGCGAGAGGAACTTGTCGTTGGCAAAGGTAATGTTGCCCGCGGTGTCGGTCGTCATCACGCAGTATTCGTCAATGATGCGCGCCAGCGGACCGAGTACGCTCTTGTTGAGCTTGTGTTCCTCGGCATTGGCCTCGATCAGGCGCATCTTGCGGCCGAAGTTACTCTGACTCAGGGAAGAGAATTCGGCCAGACGAGCTTCCACGTTCTTGGAAGCCAGATAGGTCTTGTACAGGATGAAGATGACAATCAGCAGCACCACCATGGAGCTGATGAAGAATGCAACCTGAAGTGTACTGAACTCGGTCATGGCGGACTCTCTCCTCTGCTCTCGGGCGCGAGCTCAGCTTTCGGCGCCCAGACTGCGCAACTGTTCCTGCTGATCGCGGACTTTCTGCGCCAGCATCTTGTTTTCCACCAGAACGTCGCGGAAGCGAAGGCCCTCGTGGATGCTCTCCAGAAGCTGATCGTCTTCCCAGGGTTTGGGGATGAACCGGAAAGCACCGGCCTGGTTGATGGCGGAGATCAGGGTTTCGATCTCGACGACGCCGGTCAGCAGGATGCGGATGGTGTCCGGTTGCAGTTCGCGGAACTGCTGCAGCAACTCGATGCCGTCGACTTCCGGCATGCTGTAATCGGTGATGACGGCGTCGAAGACCTTGGCCTGGCTGTGGGCGAGTGCCTGGGCGGGGTCGTTGTAGAGCTCCACCTCCCAGTCCGTTTGCGACGCGAGTACGCGTTTCAGTGCGCGCAGGATATTGTCCTCGTCGTCCACGACCATGATCCGGTACATCTTGTCTCCCCTGTGCGGCCTGCTATGCCGGGTGCCGATCCGGGTATGCCCCGGGCACCGCTTCCGGATTCCCGTCCGGATTGCGGTCAGGAATCGCTGTTGTCTGTAACCAAAGTTAACAGTAAAGAAGAAGCCGGGGAGGGGGATAGAGGCGGAGCGGCGGTTGCCGATGGGCGGGGCAACCAGGCTTGTGAATGGCGTGTGAAG
>CAZHGU010000049.1:0-8238 GCA_964532105.1 uncultured Alcanivorax sp.
CGGCAAGGTGGTGCCCAAGGCGGATACCGAACAGGAACGCCAGCGCGCGGCCATGGCGGAGAAAATCGGTTTCGAAGCCTATGGCGTGAGCGACATGCCCGATCCGGTGGCCGAGGCCATTCATGCCCTGCTGGACCACATGCATGCCGTGGACGGCAAGATCGATACCATGTGCCAGGTCATGGAACGCCACGGCCTGGAAGGCTGCAGCGAGAAACTGCCCGAACTCGATGACGAGTCCTTTCATTCGGTGGGCGGGACGGATAACGCCTGACGGCGTTTAGTTGCAAGTAGCAAGTGGCAAGGAGCAAGAAAGGGCACACGAGCGCACATGTGTCGAGCTGATTCCAGTGCTCCGGGATGAAATCGTGGAAGAGAAATTGGCCCCCGCGATACCTTGCGCCTTGAACCTTGCTCCTTGCGCCTGCTGCGCCCGGCACGCCGGGCGCGGCAATACTTGACCATTTTGGTAGGGCTTTGTAAGCTGATAAAAGTCGCGTCAAACACAGGGTTTTTGCCATGCGCCTGACCACCAAGGGCCGGTATGCGGTGACAGCGATGCTGGATCTCGCCCTGAACGCCGATCGGGGGCCGGTTTCGCTGGCGGATATTTCCGGACGCCAGGGCATTTCCATTTCCTATCTGGAACAGCTCTTTGCCAAGCTGCGCCGGCAGCAGCTGGTCACCAGTGTGCGCGGCCCGGGCGGCGGCTACCGGCTGGGCGCGGACGCTGACGGTATCGATATCGCGGCAGTCATCAGTGCCGTGGACGAGTCCGTGGATGCCACGCGCTGCGGCGGTGAAGGGGATTGCCAGAAGGGCGAAACCTGTCTGACTCATCATCTCTGGATGGATCTGTCCGATCAGATCCAGGCGTTTCTCAGCGGCATCAGTCTCAGCGATCTGGTCGCGCGCGGGGATATCCAGTCCGTGGCGCAACGGCAAAAGGACCGGGAGCAGCGGCTGTCCGTCAGCACTCTGGACTCATGAGCCAGCCCATCTATCTCGATTATGCCGCCACCACGCCGGTGGATCCGGCCGTGGCCGAACGCATGGCCGGCTATCTGACCGCCGACGGGACCTTCGCCAACCCGGCGTCCCGGTCCCATCTCTACGGCTGGTTCGCCGAGGAAGCCGTGGAACAGGCCCGTGGGCAGGTGGCGTCGCTGATCGGTGCGGACCCGCGCGAGATTGTCTGGACCAGCGGCGCCACCGAGGCGGACAACCTGGCGCTCAAGGGCGTGGCGCGTGCATTGGGCTACCGGGGCCGGCATATCGTCACCTGCACCACCGAGCACAAGGCCGTGGTTGATCCCTGCCGCTGGCTGGAAGACGAGGGTTTCGAAGTTACCTGGCTGGAACCCGACCCGGACGGCACCCTGCCGCCGGAGCGTCTGCGTTCCGTGTTGCGCGCGGACACCCTGCTGGTGTCGCTCATGCACGCGAACAATGAAACCGGCGTCATTCACGATATCGCGACCCTGGGCGGCCTCTGCCGGGAGGCGGGCGTGCTCTTCCATGTGGACGCGGCCCAGAGCCTGGGCAAGCTGCCCATTGATCTGTCGGCGCTGCCGGTGGATCTGATGTCGCTGTCCGCGCACAAGATCTATGGGCCCAAGGGCGTGGGCGCGCTCTATGTCCGGCGCGCCCCCGAAGTGCGTCTGGAAGCGCAGGTCCACGGCGGCGGCCATGAGCGCGGCCTGCGTTCGGGCACCCTGGCGCCCCATCAGGTGGTGGGCATGGGCGAGGCCCTGGCGCTGGCCGGCGAGCGCATGGATGCCGATTACCGGCATCTGGAGACCCTGCGCGACCGGCTCCGGGAGAAAGTCTCCGCGCTGGACGACATCCATGTCCATGGCGAAGGAGCCCCGCGGTTGCCGGGCCACCTCAATATGGCTTTCGCGGGGGTAGACGGGGAAATGCTGCTCACCGCCCTGAACCGGGTGGCGGTATCGTCCGGCTCCGCCTGCACCTCGGCCACGGTGGAACCGTCCTATGTACTGCGGGCCATGGGCGTGCCGGACGAGCTGGCACACAGCTCGGTGCGTTTTTCGGTGGGCCGGTTTACCTCCATGGAGGATATCGAGGCCGCCGGCGATCACATCTGCGAGGTAGTCCAGCGCCTGCGGGCCGTGCCCGCCTGACAGCCTGTTGAACGCCTCAGGCCGCGGCGGCCGACTCGGCTTCCTGCTTGATGCGCGCGACCATGGCGCGCAGGCCGTTGCCGCGGGAGGGGAAGAGATTCCGGATCAGATCCATCTGTTCGAAGAACGCTTCCATGTCGTACTCCACGACTGTCCGCGGCGGCTGATTGTTGAGCGCGGACAGGACCAGGGCGGCCAGTCCCTTCACGATCAGCCCATCGGAGTCCACCGCCAGACGCATCCGGTCGTTGGCGGCATCATAACGCGCTTCCAGCCAGACATTGCTCTGGCAGCCGTGCACATAATGCTCGGGGGTCTTGAGTTCATCCGGCAGGGGAGGGAGCTGCTTGCCCATGTCGATGATATAGGCGTAGCGCTGCTCCCAGTCATCCAGAAAGGACAGCGTGTCAACCACGTCGTCGGCCGTGATATCCGCACCGGCGCCGAAAGGCACGCTGTTCATATCGAAGGCTTCTTCGCCCATGACCCTATTCCTCAATCGGCCTAGAAGAGTCCGAGTTCTACAAGACCCTCTTCACTGATCATCTCCCGGCTCCAGGGCGGGTCGAAGACCAGTTCCACTTCCACTTCGTTCACATTGGGCACCAGCGCCAGCCGGTCTTCCACATCGCCCACCAGCACCGGCCCCATGCCGCAGGTGGGCGCGGTGAGTGTCATGCGTACCTGCACGATTTGCTTGCCATCGCGCTCGATCACGTCGCAGCCGTAGACCAGGCCCAGGTCCACCACATTGACCGGGATTTCCGGGTCATAGATGGTGCGCAGCACATTCCACAGATCCGTCTCGCGCGGCTTGCCGTCCTCGCGCGGCGGGTCGAAATGGAAGTCCATGGGCTCGCGGTTGATGGCATCGGCATCGGTGCCGTCGATGCGCAGCATGCGTCCGTCATGGATGACCGTGTAGGTGCCGCCCAGCGATTGCTGAATATTGACAAAGCTGTTTTCCGGAATCGTCATCCGGATGCCGTCCGGCACCATGCGCGCGGGGACATCGCGCTGTACCACCACGGTGTTGGCTTGTTCGGTCATCAGGCACCCAGCGAGAAGCTTTCACCACAGCCGCATTCCGCCTCGGCATTGGGATTGCGGAACTTGAAGAAACTGTTCACGCCCTCGGTGACCCAGTCGATCTCCGTGCCGTCGAGCAGCGGCAGTACCTCGTCGGAGACATAGACGGTCACGCCGTCGCTGACGTGAAAGGCGCGGTCCTGCTCCGAAGGCTCGCGGACATAGTCCATGACATACATATAGCCCGAGCAGCCCGAGGTGGTCACATCCAGCTTCAGGCCCACGGCGTCCGAGTGCGCGAGATGATCGCGCGCCTGTTCCGCCGCCGCTTGGGTCATGGTCACCCGGGCGTTGCCGGGGGCAAAGGTTTCCACGTTCATATCGAACCTCCCGATTCGGGACTGCACCTTCATTCTAGCATTTCGCCGGCCGCTGCCGTGCCGCGCTGTTCTACAGAAAGGTCTTGACCTTTTCGATGCCCTCGAAGAGAGCATCCACTTCCTCGCGGGTGTTGTACACCGAGAAGGCGGCGCGCACCGTGCCCGGAATACCGTAGCGCTCCATCAGCGGCATGCAGCAGTGATGACCGGTACGCACGGCCACGCCCTGCTGATCCAGCAGGGTGCCCACATCGCCGGGGTGGGCGCCGTCGAGCAGAAACGACAGCACCGAGGTTTTCATGGGGGCGTCGCCGATAATGCGCAACCCCTCGGTGGCGCGGGCGCGTTCGGTGGCATAGCCCAGCACATCCGCTTCGTGAGCGGCCAGGGTCTTGCGGTCCTGGTTGGTGAGCCAGTCCAGGGCCGCGCCCAGGCCGATGGCGCCGGCGGTATTGGGCGTGCCCGCCTCGAACTTGAAGGGCAGCTCGGCCCAGGTGCTGCGTTCGAAGGTGACGGTCTCGATCATTTCGCCGCCGCCCTGATAAGGCGGCATCTGTTCCAGCAGCGCTTCGCGGCCATAGAGCACACCAATGCCGGTGGGCCCGAAGACCTTGTGCCCGGAAAAGGCGTAGAAATCGCAACCGAGCTTCTGCACGTCCACGCCGAAATGGGCCACCGCCTGGGCGCCGTCCACCAGGGTGACCGCGCCGGCATCCCGGGCCTTGTGCACCATGTCCGCCACCGGATTCACCGAGCCCAGGGCATTGGAGACATGGGTGATGGCCACGATCCGGGTGCGTTCGCTGAGCATGTTCTCGAAAGCGGCCAGGTCCACGCTGCCGTTGTCCAGCAGCGGCACCACCCGCAGGGTGGCGCCGGTGCGCTCGCAGGCGAATTGCCAGGGCACGATATTGGAATGGTGCTCCATGGCCGTGATCAGCACTTCATCGCCTTCCTGAAGCTGTTCCCGGCCATAGCACTGCGCTACCAGGTTGATGCTCTCGGTGGTGCCCCGTGTCCACAGGATTTCGTGTCGTTGTGCATTGAGAAAATCCGCCACGGTCTGCCGGGCCTGTTCGAAGGCCTCGGTGGCCCGGCCGCTCAGTTCATGGGCGGCGCGGTGCACATTGCTGTTCATTTCGCGGTAATAATGATCCATGGCCTGGAGCACGGACTCCGGCTTCTGGGTGGTGGCGGCATTGTCCAGATAGACCAGGGGACGGCCGTTCACCTGTTCGCGCAGGATGGGGAATTCGCCGCGCAGCCGTTCAATGGTGGCCTGGATGTCCGGGTTCGCGCTCATTCCGCCTCCGTCACTTCCGAAGCCAGCCAGGGGCGCGCCCAGTCGGCAATGCTTTCGTGGGGCAGCGCCAGCAGCAGTTCATTGATAAAACCGATACCCAGCATGCGCTGCGCCTCGGCCCCGGAAATGCCGCGCGAGCGCAGGTAGAACAGCTGCAACGCGTCCATCTGGCCCACGGTGGTGCCGTGACTGCAGACCACGTCATCGTTATAGATCTCCAGCTCCGGCTTGGTGTCGATTTCCGCGCCCAGCGAGAGCAGCAGGTTCTGATTGCTCAGATCCGCGCTGCTGCCCTTCGCGCCCGGATGAATATGGATGCGTCCGTTGAACACCAGCCGCGCCTTGTCGCCGGCCATGCCCTTGTAGATCTGGCGGCTGGTGCAGTGCGGCGCGCGGTGCTCGACACAGATCTGGTTGTCCGTGTGCGTGGAACCGCGACCGATAAAGGCGCCGTTCAGCTCCAGCTCCGCGCCGGGTTCGTTCAGCTGGGCCTGGACCTCGTTGCGGCGCAGCGCCGAGCCGCTCATGAACTGATCACTGCGGATGTGACTGTCTTTCGCCAGCTGCAGGATCAGCGAGCCGATATGCAGGCTGGCGGCGGCCTCGTGCTGCAGGCGATAGTGCTGCACGCGGCTGGCCGGGCCCGCCTCGATTTCGGTGACCGCATTGGTGAACAGCGGACCGCCGCCGGCATATTCCTCCACCAGGGTGACCTCGCTCTGTTCGCCCGCTTCCAGCCGGATGCGCATGTCACAGCAGGAGGGCTCGCCGCTTTCGCCGATATGCAGCACATGAATGGGTGTTTGCAGCTGTGTGCGGGCGTCCACACGTAGCAGCAGGCCGTCTTCCAGGGCCGCGCCATTGAGCCAGGCAAAAGGCGAGGCGGGCGCGTCGCTGAGTTGTGTTTCGTGTTCGCCGTTCAGGCGCAGCACTTCCAGCCCTTCGGTGTCCGGCAGGGTGCTCAGCGCCTCATGGAAATGGCCATTGACGAAAACCAGCCGGGCGAAGCCCAGATCCGGCGGCACTTCCACGGGCTGCTGGTCACTGGCCGGAGCCTTGAGGTGACCGGCTTCCAGTGCGCGCAGGCTGGTGTATTTCCAGCGCTCGTGCTTGGGCCCGGGAAAGGGGGTTTCTTCCAGCAGGGCACGCGCCTGCTCGCGCAGCGGCCGCAGCGCATCGTCGCGGCCGCGCGCATTGGCCCGGGCCAGCGCCTGGGCCTTGAGCTCGGTGGCCAGTTCGTTGGCGGTCGCCGGCGCCGTCATGCGGATTGCTCCTCGCCGTTGATCCAGCTGTAGCCCTTGCTTTCCAGTTCCTTCGCCAGCTCCCGGTCGCCGGACTTGATGATGCGTCCGCCAGAGAGCACATGGACATGGTCCGGGACGATGTAGTCCAGCAGGCGCTGATAGTGGGTCACCAGCACAATGGCGCGGTCTTCGCTGCGCAGGCTGTTGACCCCGGCGGCCACGGTCTGCAGGGCATCGATGTCCAGGCCCGAGTCGGTCTCGTCCAGCAGCGCCAGCTTCGGCTCGAGCATCAGCATCTGCATGATTTCGTTGCGCTTTTTCTCGCCGCCGGAGAAGCCTTCATTGACCCCGCGCTTGAGGAATTGCTGATCCATGCCCACCTGTTCGCAGGCCGCCCGTGCCCGGCGCAGCAGCGATACCGAATCCGGCGGTTCTTCGCCGCGCGCCTCGGCCAGTGATTCCAGCGAAGCCTTGAGGAATTCCAGGTTGCTCACGCCCGGGATTTCCACCGGATACTGCATGGCCAGGAAAAGCCCGGCCCGGGCGCGTTCCTCGGGCTCCAGCTCGGTCAGCGGTTGCCCCTCGAAGGTGATAGTGCCGCTGGTAACTTCATAGTTGTCCCGACCGGCGAGCTCATTGGTAAGCGTGCTCTGGCCCGTGCCGTTGGGGGGGTGGGGGGCGTGGACCTCGCCGGCGTTTACCGTCAGCGACAGGCCCTTGAGAATGTCCTCGCCGTTGATGGCGGCGTGCAGATCGCGAATATCGAGCATGATGATGGTCCGGTATGTATTGGCTGTGACTGGCTGTGGACTGACCGGAGCCGGTCAGCCCACAGCGCCTTCGAGACTGATTTCCAGCAGCTTGCCCGCCTCCACGGCGAATTCCATGGGCAGCTCGCGGAAGACTTCCTTGCAGAAGCCGTTGACGATCATGGAGATGGCCTTTTCCTCGTCCAGGCCGCGCTGGCGGCACAGAAAGAGCTGATCGTCGCTCACCCGCGAGGTGGTGGCTTCGTGCTCCACCGTGGCCGAGGGGTGGCGGCTTTCGATATAGGGGAAGGTGTGCGCGCCGCACTTGTCGCCCAGCAACAGCGAGTCGCACTGGGTGAAGTTGCGCGCGCCCTCGGCCCGCGGGCTCATGCGCACCAGACCGCGGTAGGAATTCTGCGCCCGACCGGCGGAGATGCCCTTGGAGACAATGGTGCTGCGGGTGTTCTTGCCCAGATGGATCATCTTGGTGCCGGAATCCACCTGCTGGGCATGGCGCGACAGGGCCACCGAATAGAACTCGCCGATGGCATTGTCGCCACGCAGCACCACGGAGGGATACTTCCAGGTGATGGCCGAGCCGGTTTCCACCTGGGTCCAGCTGATCTTGCTGTTTTCCATGGCCATGCCGCGCTTGGTGACGAAGTTGAACACGCCGCCCTTGCCGTTCTCGTCGCCGGGATACCAGTTCTGCACCGTGGAGTACTTGATCTCGGCGCCGTCGAGCGCGATCAGCTCCACCACGGCGGCATGGAGCTGGTTCTCGTCGCGCTGGGGCGCGGTGCAGCCTTCGAGGTAGCTCACATGGCTGCCCTCGTCGGCGATGATCAGGGTGCGCTCGAACTGGCCGGTGTTGGCCTCGTTGATGCGGAAATAGGTGGACAGCTCCATGGGGCAGCGTACCCCCTTGGGCACATAGACGAAGGAGCCGTCGGTAAACACGGCCGAGTTGAGTCCGGCGAAGAAATTGTCGCCCTTGGGCACCACCGAGCCCAGATATTTCTGTACCAGCTCCGGATATTCCTGCACCGCCTCGGAAATGGAGCAGAAGATCACGCCCGCCTCGGCGAGCTTTTCCTTGAAGGTGGTGGTTACCGAGACGGAGTCGAAGACCGCGTCCACGGCCACATTGGACTCGGTCGCGCCTTCCTCGGGCGTGCCCGCGCCTTCCACGCCGGCGAGCATCTCCTGCTCGTGCAGCGGGATGCCGAGCTTTTCATAGGTGCGCAGCAGCTCCGGGTCGACCTCGTCCAGGCTCTTGGGCTTGTTGGCCATGCTCTTGGGCGCGGAATAGTAGGAGATGGAGTTGAAGTCGATGGGCGGATAGTGCACATGGGCCCAGTTGGGCATGGGCATTTCCAGCCAGTTGCG
>CAZHGU010000050.1:0-8055 GCA_964532105.1 uncultured Alcanivorax sp.
GTCTTCTGATCCTTAATCTGGTTAAGTCAGAACTCCGTCACTTTTCATTCGAACGGATGCCGCAGGGTAATGGTTTCCTTGCGGTCGGCGCCGGTGGAGACAATATCCACGGGGGCGCCGGTGGTTTCCTCGATACGGCGGATATAGGCGCGGGCGTTGTCCGGGAGTTCGTCCAGCGATTGCACGCCCAGGGTGGATTCCTGCCAGCCGGGCAGTTCCTCGTAAACGGGCACCACTTCGGCGAAGGAGTCCGCGTCCCAGGCGGAGGTGAGATCGCGGCCGTCGGCATCCTGGTAGCTCACGCAGATGTGTACCGTATCCAGGCCGTCGAGCACGTCCAGCTTGGTCAGGCAGAGGCCGCTGATGGAATTCACCTGGATGGCGCGCTTGAGCGCGACGGCGTCGAACCAGCCGCAACGGCGCGCCCGGCCCGTGGTGGCGCCGAACTCGTTGCCCTTGTCCGCCAGGTGGCGTCCCACATGGTCGTCCAGTTCCGTGGGGAAGGGGCCGGAGCCCACGCGGGTGGTATAGGCCTTGGTGATGCCCAGCACATAATCGAGATAGAGCGGGCCGAAGCCCGAGCCGGTGGCGGTGCCGCCGGCGGTGGTGTTGGACGAGGTCACATAGGGATAGGTGCCGTGGTCGATATCGAGCATGGTGCCCTGGGCGCCCTCGAACATGATGCGCCCACCGTCTTCACGAATGCCGTGCAGCAAGCCGGTCACATCGGCGACCATGGGCCGCAGTTCGTCCGCCAGGGCCAGCACATCGTCCAGGGTTTTCTGGAAATCCACGGGCTCGGCCTTGTAGAAATCCCGCAGCACGAAATTGTGATAATCCAGCACTTCACCCAGCTTGCTGGCGAAACGCTCGCGGTGGAACAAATCGCCCAGGCGCACCCCCCGACGGGCGGCCTTGTCTTCATAGGCCGGGCCGATGCCGCGGCCGGTGGTGCCGATCTTGCGCTTTCCGCGAGCGGTTTCACGGGCCTGATCCAGGGCCTCGTGCACGGGCAGAATGAGCGGACAGGCCGGGCTCAGCTTCAGCCGTTCGCGCACGGGCACGTCCTTCGCTTCCAGCTCGCGCACCTCCTTGAGCAGGGCCTCGGGCGAGAGCACCACGCCGTTGCCGATTACACATTCGACGCCGGGACGCAGAATGCCGGAGGGAATCAGGTGCAGCACCGTCTTGTCGCCGTCGATGACCAGGGTATGGCCGGCATTGTGACCGCCCTGGAAACGCACCACGGCGTCGGCTTCCTCGGTCAGCAGGTCCACGATCTTGCCCTTGCCTTCGTCGCCCCACTGGGTGCCCAGAATGACTACATTCTTGCCCATGCCTGATTTCGCTCCGGGTAATGAAAGGATTCAGAGATCGATGATGCGCCAGCCGTCGCCGTCGCGGCTCAGTTGACGGTCACAGCCCAGTACGGCCGGATCATTGTTCACGCCCGGCAGTCCGCGCACCACGCGTTCGCCGGCTTCGCGCAGGCGGCGCATTTCGGCGGCCACATCCGCGCCTTCCAGCTCCGCGGGCACCAGGATGCCGCCGGGTTCGGGTTCTTCCGGCCACCGGGCCAGGGACTTGAGATCGGCGCTGAAACCCGTGGCCGGACGGGCACGGCCGAAGACCTCGCCGATCTGGTCATAGCGGCCGCCCTTGGCCAGGGGTTCGCTGTGGCCCTGCGCCCAGGCAGCGAAGACAAAGCCGGTGTGGTAGTGATAGCCGCGCAGCTCACCCAGATCCAGATGCAGGTCCACGTCGGGATAATGCTCTTGCAGGCGCGCGGCCAGATTCTCCAGCTCGTCCAGGGCGGATTCCACGGACGCGCCGAACCCGGCAAGGCGCCGACGTGCTTCGTCCAGGACCGACGGCGGACCGGCCAGCCAGGGCAGTGCCGCCAGCGCCTGCCGTGCCTGTGCCGGCAATTCGCGGGCCTGCAGGAACGCATCCAGATCGGCCGCGGACTTGCGCCGGAAGATGTCCTCGAGTTCCATCTCGTCGTCTTCACTCAGGCCGGCGGCGGCCACCAGGGACCGGTAGAGCCCCACATGACCCAGATCCAGGGTGACATTGCCTACATCCGCCAGGGCCAGAGTTTCCAGCAGCAGCGAAACCACTTCCTCGTCGCTTTCCAGTCCGGCGTGGCCGAAGAGTTCCACGCCCACCTGATAGGGAATACGGGAACCGTCCGGGGGGTTCGCGTGGGTACGCAGCGCAGAGCTGCAATAGCACAGCCGGGAAGGACCGGGCCGGCGCAGGCTGTGCGCATCCATGCGCGCCACCTGGGGCGTAATATCCGCACGTACGCCCATCAAACGTCCGGTGAGCTGATCCGTGATCTTGAAGGTCTGGCGTTCGAGATCCCGGCCGCCGCCGTTGAACAGCGACTCCAGGAATTCGATCAGCGGCGGGAAGACGAGTTCATAGCCCCAACTGGCGTAAAGATCCAGCAGGCGCCGGCGCAGACGCTCGATCACCGCCGCGCGTCCGGGCAGCAGCTCTTCCACCCCTTCGGGCAGCAACCATTGTTCCTGGCGAGTCATGGACGGCCCTACCGTGACAGAACAAAAATCATACCCGCGCCCAGTACCATGAATACCAGGCCCGTAATACGCAGATAGCGATCACTGGTCTGGATCAGCACGGCCGCAGCGGCTCGCATCCGCCCGGGGGCAAGAAACAGCGGGATCCCTTCCACGACCAGCACCAGAAACAGCGCCTGCAGGATCAGGGTCCCGTCCATCGATACCACCTCCGGCGCATGATTACCACGCGGATGGCCAATGACCACACGCGCGGGTCAATCACAAAAAACCGGGCGCGGCACGCCCGGTTGTGGCTCCGCGGCCGGCTGTACCCGGCCGCTTGCCTGCTCCCCCGATTACTGTCCGTCGCTGCTGTTCAGGTAACGGAAGAATTCGCTCTCGGGTTCCAGCACCATGATATCACTGGCCGAATCAAAGCTGTTCCGGTACGCCCGCAGGCTGCGGTAGAACCGGAAGAACTCCTGATCGCGGCTGAAGGTTTCCGCATAGATCCGGGTCGCCTTGGCGTCGCCCTCACCCCGGAGCTCCTGCGCTTTGCGTCGGGCGTCAGCGAGCAGGATGGTGCGTTGCTTGTCCGCTTCGGCACGGATCTCTTCCGCCACTTCGCGGCCGGTAGCCCGGTGCTCGGCGGCATCGCGCTGACGCTCGGCGCGCATGCGGTCGAACACGCGGCTGCGCACCTCGTCCGGCCAGTCCACCTGCTTGACGCGGATATCGAGCACCTGAATGCCCAGATCCGCCTTGGTCTTTTCGTTCACGCGTTCGGCCACGGCATTCATGACGTTCTCGCGCTCGCCGGAGACCACTTCTTCCACATTGCGCTCGGCAAATTCGTTGCGCAGCCCTTCCTTGACGCGTGGGGACATGAGCTGCTGCGCATAGAACATGGTTTGCTGCGCGGTTGAACCGGCGGCGCTGCCCACCGTGGTGACATAGCGCTGCACGTCATCAATGCGCCAGATAATGAACGCATCCACATCCAGCAGCTTCTTCTCCGAGGTCAGAAAGGTCTGACTTTCCATGTCATAGGTAAGAATGCGGCCGTCGGTTTTTACTACCCGGTCGATCAGCGGCACCTTGAAATAGATGCCCGGCTCGATATCCGGTTTCACGATTTCCTGGAAGCGCTTGAGTACCGCCTTTTCGGTTTCCTCGACGATGAAATACGAATCCAGCGCCAGCAGTACCAGCAGAAAGGCGGCGACCAGTGATAGCAGACTCTTGGGGGTCATCAGCGAATCTCCGTGTTGCCGCGGCTGTACAGGCTGCCGCCACCGTCATCGGCGCCCGAGGAACCACTGGAACCGGACGACGAGGATGAGGACGAGGAGCTACCGGACGAGCCGGAATCGCTACCCGCCGCGCCGGATTTGCGGTGTTTTTCCGTGATCTTGTCCAGCGGCAGATACATCATGTTGTTGCCGCTTTCCATGTCCACGAGCACCTTGCCGGTATTGCCCAGCACCTCTTCCATGGTTTCCAGATACAGACGCTTGCGCGTCACTTCCGGCGCCTGCTGGTATTCGGTCAGCAGCTGTTCAAAGCGCCGCGTGTCACCCGTGGCCCGGGAGACGATTTCCTCGCGATAGCCGCGGGCTTCCTCGACAATGCGCTTGGCCCGGCCACGCGCTTCCGGAATCACGCTGTTGGCATAGGCCTGGGCTTCCTTCTCGAAGCGGTCCTGGTCCTCGCGTGCACGGGCCACATCATTGAAGGCGTCGCGTACCGGTTCCGGCGCGGCGGTTTCATTGAGCGCCACATTGACCACGGTCAGACCGGTGTTATAGCGATCGAGATATTCCTGCAGCCGCTGTTGCACCAGGGTGCGGATTTCCTCGCGACGGTCCTTGAGCACATCATCCATGGAGGAATTGCCCACTACATGCCGCAGCGCACTTTCGGTGGAATGCTGCAGCACCTGATCGCCCTGGGCAATCCGCAACAGATAGGCCTTGGGATCGACTACGCGATATTGCACACCCAGATTCACATAGACGATGTTGGTGTCCCGGGTGAGCATGTCCTGCTTCACCTCGTAGCTGCTCGTCTGGGTGACGTTGGCCTTGTAGTAGTTCTCGAACAGTGGCGTGTGCCAGTTCAGACCCGGTTCGACCACGCGGTTGAATTCGCCGAAGCGCACCACCACGGCCCGTTCGGATTCGTCCACCTGGAAGATGCCCCAGGCGCCGAAGACCACGACGAGCACGGCCACGATAATGCCGATCAGCGGTGCCGGATTCATGGAGGGCCCGCCCCCTCCGGAGCCGGAGCCGCGACCACCGCCGCTGCCGCCTCCGAAGTTGGCCTTGAACTTGTCTTTCAGATTGCGGATGACTTCATCCAGGTCCGGCGGCCCCTGGTTACCACCACCGCCACCCCAGGGGTCGCGGGGGCCGTTACCCTTGCCACCCGGTTCATTCCAGCCCATTGGCTTCTCCGTTATCCGGCGTTGTGCGAGCGGTTGCGATTGTAGGAGGGGGTAGTATCCCCTGCAACCGGCGCGGAGGCCAGCGTAATCTCGTCCTCGCTCAGCCCCTGCTCGCGCAACAGGTTGTAAAAATGCGCCGCGTTGATGCGCACGTACAGCAGCATGCTGCCGTCCGGCCCGTAATCCTCGTCCAGAACCTCGCCGGCGTCATGCAGGCGCGAGCGCAGACGCCCGGCCTCCGGCGGCAGCCGGATCCAGCGGTTCACCCAGCTTTGCGCCATGCGTTCGGCCAGGGCCTGATGGAGCAGTTCCATGCCCCGGCCGTCCAGCGCCGAAATCCAGACGCAAGCGGGCAGCCCCTGTTCGTCGCGGTCGATGCGCGGCTCCCTGCCCGCCAGATCGGTCTTGTTGAAGACATGCAGCACCGGCACGTCGTCGGCACCGATTTCTTCCAGCACCGCTTCCACGGCGGCGATATTGTCCGCGCGCTCCGGGCTGGAAGCATCGGTGATATGCACCAGCAGATTGGCGTCGCGGGTTTCTTCCAGGGTGGCGCTGAAGGCATCCACCAGCTGGTGGGGCAATTGACGGATAAAGCCCACGGTGTCGGCCAGAATGGCCGGACCCAGCCCGGGCACCCGGACCCGGCGCAGGGTCGGATCCAGAGTAGCAAACAGCTGATCCGCCACATGCACCTCGGCCTCGGTGAGCCGATTGAACAGCGTGGACTTGCCCGCGTTGGTATAGCCCACCAGCGAGATAAGCGGGGTTTCCGAGCGCTGGCGCGCGCGGCGTCCCTGGGCGCGCTGCTTTTTTACCTTGTTCAGCCGGCCCTGGACCTTGTCGATGCGCCCCTTGATCAGGCGCCGGTCCATTTCGAGCTGGGTCTCGCCCGGCCCGCGCAGGCCGATGCCGCCCCGCTGGCGCTCCAGGTGGGTCCAGCCCCGGACCAGCCGCGTGGCCAGATGCTGCAACTGGGCCAGCTCCACCTGGAGCCGGCCCTCCCGGGTGCGTGCGCGCTGGGCGAAAATGTCCAGAATCAGCCCGGTGCGGTCCAGCACCCGGCAGCGCAGGACCTGCTCCAGACTGCGTTCCTGGGCGGGGGAAAGTTCATGATTGAACAGCACCACCGGGGCCCCGGTGTCGCGCACCGCCTCGGCCACCTCGTCGGCCTTGCCCCGGCCGATGAACAGCGCCGGGTCCGGGCGCTTGCGCTGACCGGTAATCTCGGCCACGGGCGTTACGCCGGTGGAGGTGACCAGATGATGGAATTCCTCGCGTTCGTCCTCGCCGGCCCCGTCGGGCAGATCCAGGTGCACCAGCACCGCCTGTTCGGCGCTGCCCGTGCGGGTACTTTCGAGGCGGTCAAAGAAGTCCATGCAACTCCGACCCTGCGCCGAAGGGGCACCCGGTGTCTACCGGCGAGAACAGCGCCCGAACGGTCAAACGGCTTCCGGACCTTCGTCGTCGTCACCGCCCATGGGTTCGCCTTCCTGGCGCGCGGGGCCGCCCGTGCCACTGCGCGGATTGCGCGCGGGCACCACGGTGGAAATCGCGTGCTTGTACACCATCTGGCTCACGGTGTTGCGCAGCAACACCACATACTGATCAAACGACTCCACCTGCCCCTGAAGCTTGATGCCGTTGACCAGAAAAACGGATACCGGAATGCGCTCCTTGCGCAGCGCGTTGAGATAAGGGTCTTGTAGCGAATGCCCCTTTGACATGTTCTGCTCTCCTTGAAGTTACCCATCGGGGTGCTCGAATAGCCGGGCAAGAACCCGACAGAATCAGCGCAATAATAAGTTGAAGGCCGAACAACGGCCCATTGTTTTTCAGCTCATGTGCCTTCTGGCCGCACATCACTGCCACCTTCCCCGGCCGCCAGAAAAGCGGCCACGCGTTCGGCTGCCCGCGGAATCAGTTCCGGATCGTCCAGCCGAAACCATTCCAGTTCGGGCCAGCCGCGCAGCCAGGTAAGCTGGCGCTTGGCCAGCTGCCGTGTGGCCACGATACCACGCTCGACCATGCGGGCATGGTCATACTCGCCGTCGAGGTACTGCCAGACCTGCCTGTACCCGACAGATTTGAGGGCGGGAAGTTCCGGATGCAAGTCCCCCCGCGACCGCAGGGCCCGGACTTCGTCCACCAGGCCGGCCTCGATCATGGCGTGGAAACGTTGCTCGATGCGCGCATGCAGGCGCGCGCGTTCATCCGGAGCTACCGCCACGGGCAACACTCTAAAGGGGAAAGTCGATCCCCCGGCCCTGTCGCTGTTGGACAATTCAACAGCGCGGCGATGGCGCCGATGGTGCTCCGACAGGGGCACGCCCGTAAGTTCGTATACTTCCAACGCGCGCTGCAAGCGCTGGCCGTCCTCCGGGTCCAGGCGCGCCGCCGTTTCCGGGTCCACGGCCGCGAGTTCGCCATGCAAGGCGGGCCAGCCCTGCTCGGCCGCGCGCGCGTCCAGGCGCGCGCGCAATGCCGGGTCCGCTTCGGGCAGCGGCGCCAGCCCCCACAACAGGGCGCGGAAATAGAGCATGGTGCCGCCCACCAGCAGCGGTACCCGGCCCCGGGCACGAATGTCATCGATTGCCCGACGGGCGTCACGGCAGAACTCGGCGGCGGAATAGGGCTCGGCCGGATCGCGGAAATCCAGCAGCCGGTGGGGCGCTTCGGCCAGGGTGGCCGCATCCGGCTTGGCGGTGCCGATATCCAGTCCCCGATACACCTGGGTGGAATCCACGCTGATGATCTCCAGCGGAAACCGGCGCACCAGCTCCACCGCCAGCCCGGTCTTGCCGGCACAGGTGGGGCCCATAAGGCAGATGACGGGGGGGCGTTCACTCAAGGGGTAACACAGTGTCGGGTTTGTGGGGGCAGTATTCTAGCACGCTGGAACAGTGGCAAGGAGCAAGGGGCAAAACGAAGCTATAGCGTCGCAGCCACGAGGCAAGACGGAAGTCACAGCAAACCCCGAGTGCTATACTCCGCCGCCACTCCCGCGTCGAAGGCGAAACCAAGGTGTCGGAAGCTGCCGCACCGGGCGCGCTGCCCGTTCATGAAGTCCGCTGCCGG
>CAZHGU010000051.1:0-7977 GCA_964532105.1 uncultured Alcanivorax sp.
CGAAGCGGGTGAATTCGCCGCGGAAGGTCAGCGGCACCATGCCGGTGGAACCGTTACGCTGCTTGCCGATGATAATCTCGGCCTTGCCCTTGTCCGGCGAGTCCTCGTTGTAGACCTCGTCGCGGTATATAAAGACAATCACGTCTGCATCCTGCTCAATAGCTCCGGATTCCCTCAGATCCGACATCACCGGGCGCTTGTTGGGGCGCTGTTCCAGCGAGCGGTTGAGCTGGGACAGCGCCACCACGGGGACATTCAATTCCTTGGCCAGGGCCTTGAGGCTGCGCGAAATCTCCGAGATCTCGCCCACACGGTTCTCGCTGCCCGCCATCTGCATGAGTTGCAGATAATCCACCATGATGCAGCCCAGTTCGCCGCCGCACTCGCGCGCCACGCGCCGGGCCCGGGCCCGCATTTCCAGCGGCGACAGCGCCGGGGTGTCGTCGATGTAGAAATACCGCTCCGAGAGCATGGACACCGCCGAGCTGATGCGCGGCCAGTCCTCGGCGTCCAGCCGGCCGGTGCGGATGGACTGCTGATTGATGCGGCCCAGCGAAGACAGCATCCGCATGACCAGGCTGTCGCCGGGCATTTCCATGGAGAACACCAGCACGGGCAGATTGCTCTTGAGTGCGACGTTCTCGCACAGATTCATGGCGAAGGCGGTCTTGCCCATGGACGGGCGCGCGGCGACGATCACCAGATCCGCCGGCTGCATGCCCGTGGTCATGCGATCCAGTTCCTCGAAACCGGTGGACACGCCGGTGACCGTCTTCTTGTTCTGGTAGAGCTCGTCCAGCCGGTCGATGGTCTGGCTGAGCACGGTCTTGATGGCCCGGGGACCGCCATCCTCCTTGTGCTGGCCGGCAATCTCGAAAATGGCGGCTTCGGCTTCGTCGAGCACTTCCTGGCTGGAGGAGCCGCGCGGATGAAAGGCGTGTTCGCTGATCCGGTTGGAGACCTCGATCAGGTGACGCAGGATGGAGCGGTCGCGGACGATGTCCCCGTAAGCGGTGATATTGGCGGCGCTGGGCGTATTAAGCGAGAGCTCGCTGAGATAGGCCACGCCGCCGGCTTCTTCCAGCTGACCCACCGCCTGCAGCGCCTGGGAAATGGTGACCAGATCCCCGGGCTTGTCTTCTTCGGCCAGCTGGCCGATGACCCGGAAGATGAGCTTGTGTTCCTTGCGATAGAAATCCTGCTCGCTGACGCGGTCGGCCACGTCGTCCCAGCCGCTGTTGCTGATCATGAGCCCGCCCAGCACGGCCTGCTCCGCCTCCACCGACTGGGGCGGCACGCGCAGATTCTCCGGCAAATGCCGGTCCAGATCGGCCGTTTCGCTCATCTCGGGCAGGTCTCCGCGCAGGGGCTCAATACGGACCCCGAAAATAAACAGGGCACTGCCTTGGGAAGCAGTGCCCTGATTCTGGCAGTCGAGGGGAGCGCCGACAATTGCGTCGGTCGGAACCCCGTCACGACAGCGTTATTCCGGGACCACCGCCACCTTGATGGTCACGGTGACCTCGGCATGCAGCCCCAGGTCCACGTCGTACTCGCCCGTATGACGGAAGGCGCCATAGGGCAGTTTGACTTCGGCCTTGGACACTTCCACGCCGGTCTGTTCGGTCACGGCGGAAGCGATGTCGCGCGTGCCCACGGAACCGAAGAGCTTGCCCTCGTCACCGGCCTTCTGGGCGATGGTGATCTGGGCCTCTTCCAGCTGATCGCCCCGGGCGCGGGCGGCGTCCAGTTGTTCCTGGGCCTGCTTCTGCAGTTCGGCGCGGCGCTCTTCCACTTCGGCGAGATTCGCCTTGGTGGCACGCATGGCCTTGCCGCGCGGCAGCAGGAAGTTCCGGCCGTGGCCGGGCCGCACGTCCACGACATCACCGAGCTCGCCCAGATTCTTGATGCTTTCCAGCAGGATCACTTGCATGATGTATTCCCCTTGATGGTTCGGCTCAGGTGTCGTGACGGTCGGTATAGGGCAGCAGCGCCAGGAAACGCGCGCGCTTGATCGCCCGGGACAACTGGCGTTGATAACGCGCCCGGGTGCCGGTAATCCGGCTGGGCACGATCTTGCCGGTATCGGTGATATAGGCTTTCAGCGTATCCAGGTCCTTGTAGTCGATGTACTCCACCCCCTCGGCGGTAAAGCGGCAGTACTTGCGACGGCGGTTGAAACGGGCCATTACTCTTCTCTCCTCAAATAATCGGTCAATCCAGGCTCTCCAGCGAGCGCGCCTGCAGCTGAATCCGGTCACGGGCCTCGCCGCGCCAGCCGGCCCGGGCGAGAAACCCCTCGACCCGGACCCGGCCGCCTTCGCGCAATTCCGGACCGTGCTTCTGCCAGTACTCGCCCACCAGAATCACGGCCATGCGCAGCCGGGCTTCGCGCGGGGCGCCATCCTCGTCCTGGCGGGAGCGGTGTTCCAGCCAGAAGCGCCGGCGCGGGACACCGCCCGGCGTGTAGCGGGTCGGCTCCAGGCCGGCAATGACGCCGGTCAGCTCACAGCCATTGGCTTCGGCCATGGCGCTCAGCTCGCGGCAGCCTCCTCTTGGTCCTTGTCGGCATCCTTCTCGGAGTCCTTGTCGCTGGACTTGGCCAGCGGGGACGGCTCGGTGATGGCGCGGTCACAGCGCGTAATCAGATGGCGCAGGACGGCATCGTTGAACTTGAAGGTGTTCTCCAGCTCTTCCAGAGCCTCGTTGCCGCACTCCACGTTCAGCAGGACGTAGTGAGCCTTGTGGATCTTGTTGATGGGATAGGCCAGTTGACGCCGGCCCCAGTCCTCGTGGCGGTGAATGCTGCCGCCGGCTTCGGTGATGATCGAGCTGTAACGCTCCACCATGGCCGGCACCTGCTCGCTCTGGTCCGGGTGGACCAGGAACACAATCTCGTAATGACGCATTGTCGGCTCCTCGCGGATTCATGAGCCTCCCGCGCGCCGTAGCCGCGGTGAGGCAAGGAGTCCCGTCGCAACGGGGAGGCGGATTCTAGCCCAGCAGCGGCGGGGACTCAAGCCGGGCGTTGCCATCCGTGGCCTGAGCGCTTACCCTTGGGCTCAAGCGCGTCTGTAAAGAATAACGAGACACGACAAGAACAAGAACAAGAAACGGGGAACCTGATGCGCCGGGTATTCGTATTCCAGTGGGCCTGTCTGTGGGCCGTGGCAGCGTTCGCCCCCGCGGGATGGGCGGCGGACTGCAGTGAGCCCGTGGAACTGCCGGACAAGCCTGAATTGAGCCAGTTCGCGGATTACAATACCTTTCTGGTCGAGATGCTTGAGTACAAATCCGCCAGGCGGGAGCAGGCTCAGCACCGCCAGGCCTGCCCGGACGCCTATAAGCAGCCCGAGCGGCCCAGCCGTAACCCCACAGTAATCCAGGAACCGGAAACCCTGTCCGAAGCCCTGCAGCGCGCCGACAGGATTCCGCGGCTGGACTATTCGCAGCATCAGACCTGGTACAATCGTACTACCTCCCGCAGTTTTCCCCTGCCCGATCTGGGCAGCGACCGGCTTTCGAATAATGTGCTTCGTTCCAATCTGCGGATGATGCAGAGTGGCGCCAGTCCACGCAGCGGGCCGAACTGGTTGCCGGGTATTTTCAATACCAGCCTCAACATGGACCGCTTTAGTGGCGAGGAGGCGCAATTCCGTGACTGGCTCTTCTTCGAAGAATGGTTGCCGGAGCAGGAACGCCGGGCGGAAAACGCGAGTAGCAGTTTTGGTTTCGGATCCCGTCTGGCATTTATTAGTCTGGTTCAGGACAACGAGAGAGGTCGATTGCGCCTATTCATTGGCAATAATGGCAATCCATTCAAAAACGTAGGCTCCGTCTATGTCACGATGGAGTAGCAATGCGACAACACAGTAGCCTGAAAATACTGACTGTATTGACGCTGCTCGCCTCCAGCACGGGGATAGCGGACAGCCCCACACCGCGTGATGCCTCCCAGCGCCCCCAACTGGAGAACTACGAGAACCCGGACAAATTCGTGCAGGAACTGCTGGCCTGGGAGCGTCAACAACGGCAGTCAGACAACAACTCAGCCAGGACAGATCGTCCATCAAAACAAAGGGATTGGCACGACATCACCGGGCCCGAAACGCTGGAAGGAGCCCTGCGGAGGGCCCGTGGCTACACACCACCGGACTATGAGGCGCAGTACCGCTTCAACCGGACCACGCATCTGAGCTTCCCGCTACCCCGGCTGGAAGGCGAGCAGATGTCGGGGCAGGCCATCACCGGCGGTCTGCGCGATCAGGCGCTGGATCAGCGCTCCCTGGACCCCCTGCCGGAAATGCGCGTGATTCTGGAAGAGGCCGGTGACGAGGATGAACTGACTGTCCCGGATAGGCGGTCATTTCTCCCGGTCCGCACCGGAACCCGGCAACAGACTGTTCAGGTCAACGCGCGATAAAAGTCGCAAGGAGGAGCAAGGAGCAGGTTGCGCCATGCCGCGCCCCGGTCAACCCGAAACGCCGGTTACAAGCCTTATCGAAGGATCCGATTTCTTCGCAGACGGGAGACCCTTGAGCGGTCGATCCCTAATCAGATAGCTGATACAGGATCAGGGCGGTGGCCACGGAGACATTCAGGCTTTCCACCTCGCCGCGCATGGGGATGGCCACTTCCCGGTCGCACTGCTTGCGCGTCACCGGCCGCAGACCACTGCCTTCCGCGCCCATGACCACCACCTGACCGCCCGGCGCGGGCTCGAGATCCCGGAGCGCGACTCCCCCGGTATCCCCGGCCGCGCCGATCACCGTCAAACCCTGCTCGCGCAGCGCCGCCAGGGCGCGCGCCAGATTCGTTACCTCGAAAAAGGGCAAAGACTCGGCCGCCCCCGCCGCGCTGCGGCAGGTTACGGCGGTGAGCCCGGCGGAATGCCGGGCGGGCACCACGGCCGCGGCCGCCCCCGCGCCATCGGCACAGCGCAGGCAGGCGCCCAGATTATGGGGATCCGTAATACCGTCCAGCGCCAGCACCAGCGGTGACGATCCCCGGTTTTGCAGATGGGAAGTGAGCGCTTGCTCATTACCGGGGCGCCGCGCGCGGGCACGTGCCACCACACCCTGATGCTGAGGCCCCGCCTTGCGCTCCAGGGCCCGCTCACCGGCGTACTGCAGGCTCAGGCCGTGATTCTCGGCCTGCTCCGCCAGGGCGGCCATCCTGGCTTCCCCCCGGGCGGCGCGCTCGTCCAGCAACCAGATCTCCAGCACATCTTCCGGGCGGTGACGCAGCAGCGCGCCCACGGCATGCAGGCCCGAGTAGTACATGGGCGCCGCCGGTTTCATGATTGCTTGCGCCGCCCCCGTCCGCCGCGCCTGGATTTGCCGGCGGCCTTTTTGGCACCAGCCTTTTCAGCCGTCTTCTTCGCGGCTGCTTTCTTGCCGGTCGCGGCCTTCTTGCCCGCCGCTTTCTTTCCGGCGGACTTCTTGCCCGCGGATTTCTTGCCGGGCGCGGTTTTTTTGTCCGCCGCCGACTTCTTGCGGTTCGATCCGCCCCCGGAGCCCTTGCCCTGTCGACCCTGACGCTTGCCGCCCCGCTCGCTGTCATGATCCGCGCCCCGGATCATCACCAGGTCAATCTTGCGGTCCTCCACATTGACGCCGGCCACCTGCACGCGCACTTCATCGCCCAGGCGGAACATGCGACCGGACGACTCGCCCACCAGTGCGTGGCGCACATCGTCAAAGTGGTAGTAGTCACTCTCCAGGGCGGAGACGTGGACCATGCCGTCGATATAGAGATCGGACAGGGTCACGAAGAGCCCGAAGCCGGCCACGCCCGAGATCACACCCTCGAACTCGGCGCCCAGGTGCTGCTGCATGTACTGGCACTTGAGCCATTGCTCCACGTCCCGGGTGGCCTCGTCCGCACGCCGCTCGGTCATGGAGCAGTGCTCGCCCAGTTTCGACATGGTTTCGTGGTTGTAGGGAATGATCCGGTCTTTCGGGATCTCGGGGAGCTTGCCCGGGTTGTCCACGCTGTCGCGGAAATTCTTCTTGCGGATCAGATACCGCAGCGTGCGGTGCACCAGCAGGTCCGGATAACGCCGGATGGGCGAAGTAAAGTGCGTATAGGCGCGATAGGACAGCCCGAAGTGGCCCTTGTTCTCCGCCTCGTAGCGCGCCTGGGTAAAGGTGCGCAGCATTACGCTCTGGATGAGATTGCGATCCGAACGGCCCTCGATCTGCTCGGTGAGGTCGCGGAACATGGCCGGCGTTACATCGTCGCCGCTGGACCAGGGGATGCTCAGCCCCAGACCGCCGAGAAAGGCCTGCAGGGTCTCCAGCTTTTCTTCCGTGGGCGGCTCATGATTGCGGAAGAGGATGGGCAGGCCGGATTCTTCCATCAGCTGGGCCGTGGAAATATTGGCCGCCAGCATGGCCTCCTCGATCATGGTATGCGCCACATTGTGCTCCACGGGCACAATGTCCTGAATCTTCTGTTCTTCGTCCTGGATAATACGGGTATCGACGGTATCGAAATCCGCCGCGCCGCGTTCACGCCGGCGCTGACGCTGTACCTGGTAAAGCTCGTACCAGGTGCCGATCATCTTGAGCACGCGCGGGTCCAGCTCGCCGCGCAACTGCTGCGCCAGCTCGCCGTCCGGTTCCTCGATCAGCGCGCCCACCTTGGTGTAGGTCAGCCGGTGGCGTGAGCGCATGATGCCTTCGCGGAAGGTGTGCCTGGTAATACGCCCGTTTTTCGAGATCTGCATGTCGCAGCACAGACAGAGCCGGTCCACATCCGGGTTGAGCGAGCACAGCCCGTTGGACAGCACCTCCGGCAGCATGGGCACCACGCGGTTGGGGAAATACACGGAGTTGCCACGCTTTTCCGCCTCCTGATCCAGCGCCATGCCGGGATGCACATAGTGCGAGACATCGGCAATGGCCACGATCAGCCGCCAGCCGCCACGCCAGCGCTTTTCCACATAGATGGCGTCGTCGAAGTCCCGGGCACTTTCGTCATCCACGGTGACCAGCGGCAGCTCGCGCAGGTCATAGCGGCCCTGCTTGTCCGCTTCCGAAACCTCTTCCGGCACCTCCCCCGCTTCCCGGTCCACCGCTTCGGGCCATCCGTGGGGAATTTCGTAACGCCGCAACGCCACGTCCACTTCCATGCCCGGCTCGTCCTGGGTGGCAATCACCTCCAGCAACCGTACCTGGAGAGTGCTCTCGTGATCCGGATAGTGCAGAATCTCGGCGCGCACATGGTCATGGGGCCCGGGGTTGACTCCGTTGCGGTCGACGACGACCACATTCTGGTTGACCTTGCGGTTCTGGGGCTCGATGAAATCCACCCCGCCTTCGCGGAAGAACTGCCCCACCACCTCGGTGGTGCCGCGCTCGAGAATCTCCACCACCCGCGCCTCGCGCTTGCCCGAACGGCCGCGGCCCTCGGAGCTGACCATGACCCGGTCGCCGTCCAGCACGGAGCGCATCTGCCGCGGCGGCAGAAAATAATCGTCCTGACCCTTGTCGTCGGGCACGAGAAAACCGAAGCCGTCCTTGTGGCCCTGTACACGGCCGGCAATCAGGTCCATGCGTTGAGGCACGCCGAAGCGGTCACGCCGGTTCTGGATCAGCTGACCGTCACGCACCATGGCCCGCAGGCGCCGATGAATACCCTCCCGGCCGTCTTCGTCATCGATTTCGAGCTGCTCGAGGATCTGCTGCTCCGACATGGGCCGCCCCTGGTCATTGAGCAGCTGGAGGATCACCTCGCGGCTGGGTACGGGCCGTTCATAGCGGGCCGCCTCGCGCTCCGCATTGGGATCGCGGTAGCTATTTTTTCGTGACATCGGGTTCCTTGCTGAACAGTGAAAAGCGGTTCGGCAGCCGGACCGGCCGCCCGGTTTCGCGGAATTTACCATTTTGACATCCGCGCATCATATACTAGAATAGCTTCGCTTTCGCGGCGAGGTGCCCTTGGCGCCTCTCCAGAAAACGCCGAGGTGGTGAA
>CAZHGU010000052.1:0-7937 GCA_964532105.1 uncultured Alcanivorax sp.
TGACCCTCTGCTTTTGTTGAAATCCGCGTCCGCGCCGGTGACTCAGCGCGCCACACCCTGCAACATCAACGCCACGCCCTGCTCAATCCAGCGCTGCGCTTCCGCTTCGGGATCCCTACTGAAGGCGATATCCCGGATGCCTTCGAAAATCACCGCATTGATCCCCCGGGAGACGATGAGCGGATCCAGGTCCTCACGCAGGAAGCCCTTGCGCATGCCGTTCTCCAGGTACTGAGCGGTGAACTGCGCATAAAGCGTCATGGCGGTCTGGACCTTTTGCCGAAAGCCGGCGTCCACGCCGGGCGCTTCGAACAACAGAATGCGGGCCAGGCGGGTATCGTCGGCAAAGATGCGGAACAGGCTGCCGGCGATCCGGTAAAGCTGCTGCCGGTATTCCTCCAGACTGTCTGTTTCCGGGGGCTCCCGGGAGACCACCGAGGAAATATCCGTGGTGATACCGATCACCAGCGCATCGAACAGGTCCCGTTTGCTACGGAAGTAGCGGTAAAAGGTACCGTGACCGATGCTCAGCTGTTCGGCGATATCGGCCACGCCGGCCGCGTGATAGCCCTTGTCGGCAAAAACGGCGAGTCCGGCGGACAGTATGTTGTCGCGTCGGTGTTCGGCACGCTGGGAGAGTGCCATGCCTGCCTCCAATGCTCGGAATGATATGTCATTCTACTTCTGGATCGCGTTTGCTCCCGGTCGAAATGGGCCAATCAGTAAAACGGGACGGCTTCAATGGACACGCACCAGGCATTGATGTGGAAGTTCCGAAATCAGGGGGATGTCTTGATTTGCCCCGGTGCAGCTGCCACGCTTTGGCCCGTCCATGGGGGTGTCCCACCGGAAGCCGCAGCCGGCTTCCCCGGGACTGAGAGACTGCGGGACCCAAAAGGGTGGCGCGGAAACCCCGAGTACCTGATCCGGGTCATGCCGGCGCAGGGAATGGAGCCCATGTCGGGTGTGTCCGACCGAAACACCATTTCTGAGCCTTCCGCACCCGGATCTCCACCGTCTGAACCGCTGGAGGTCCGATATGAACGCCATACCTGAAGACCTGAAACACCGCACCGCAGTGTTGAACGCCGAATCCACCCGACCCTTTCCGGGATCACGCAAGATTCATGTGCAGGGCTCGCGCGCCGATCTGCGCGTCCCCATGCGTGCCGTCAGTCAATCCGACACGTCGGCGCTGTTCGGCACCGAGGCCAATCCGGACATTGTCCTTTATGACACCTCCGGGCCCTTTACCGATCCGGACGCCGACATCGATCTTACCCGGGGCCTGCCGCCACTGCGCGCGGACTGGATCGCCGAGCGCGGCGATACCGAGGAGCTGTCCGGACTGAGTTCCGAATACGGCCGCCGCCGGCTGGCGGATCCGGCCCTGGAAGGGCTGCGTTTCGACAACCAGCGTGACCCGCGGCGGGCGAAGGCGGGATGCAATGTGAGCCAGATGTACTACGCCCGGCAGGGCATTGTGACGCCCGAAATGGAATTCGTGGCCATCCGGGAAAACATGAAGCGCGAAGAACTGCGTAACACTGAACTGGGCAGCGAGCATCCCGGGCAGGCCTTCGGCGCCGCCATTCCGGACGAGATCACGCCGGAGTTCGTGCGTGACGAACTGGCGCGCGGCCGCGCCATTATTCCCAACAACATCAATCATCCCGAATCCGAGCCCATGGCCATCGGCCGGAACTTTCTGGTCAAGATCAACGCCAATATGGGCACCTCGGCGGTGACCTCGTCCATTGCCGAGGAAGTGGAAAAGATGGTCTGGGCGGCGCGCTGGGGCGCGGACACCATCATGGATCTGTCCACCGGCGACAATATTCACGAAACCCGCGAATGGATCATCCGCAACGCGCCCGTACCCGTCGGTACCGTGCCCATCTATCAGGCGCTGGAAAAGGTCAACGGCGCGGCGGAAGAACTGACCTGGGAGATCTTTCGCGACACTCTGATCGAACAGGCGGAGCAGGGCGTGGATTACTTCACCATTCATGCGGGCGTGCGGTTGCCGTTCGTGCCCATGAGCGCCAAACGCCGTACGGGCATCGTCTCGCGGGGCGGCTCCATCATGGCCAAGTGGTGCCTGGCGCATCATCAGGAGAGTTTTCTCTACGAGCACTTCTCCGAAATCTGCGAGATCATGAAGGCCTATGACGTGGCCTTTTCCCTGGGCGACGGACTGCGGCCCGGCTCCATTGACGACGCCAACGACGAAGCCCAGTTCGCCGAACTGGAAACCCTGGGTGAGCTCACCCAGATCGCCTGGGCGCACGACTGCCAGGTCATGATCGAGGGCCCGGGCCATGTGCCCATGCAGCGGATCAAGGAAAACATGGACAAGCAGCTGGAACACTGCGGCGAAGCGCCCTTCTATACCCTGGGGCCGCTGACCACCGACATCGGACCGGGCTATGACCACATTACTTCCGGCATTGGCGCCGCCATGATCGGTTGGTACGGTACCGCCATGCTCTGCTATGTCACGCCCAAGGAACATCTGGGCCTGCCCAACCGCGAGGACGTGCGCGAAGGCATTGTCACCTACCGCATTGCCGCCCATGCCGCGGATCTGGCCAAGGGGCATCCGGGTGCGCAGATCCGGGACAATGCGCTGTCGAAGGCGCGGTTTGAATTCCGCTGGGAAGATCAGTTCAACCTGGGCCTGGACCCGGAAAAAGCGCGGCAGTTCCACGACGAGACCCTGCCCAAGGACAGCGCCAAGGTGGCGCATTTCTGTTCCATGTGTGGGCCCAAATTCTGTTCCATGCGCATCAGCCAGGAAGTGCGCGAATATGCCGCCGAACAGGGACTGGACGAGGAAACCGCGCGCCGGGAAGGCATGGCCGGGAAAGCTCGCGAGTTCCGTGAAGCCGGGGCGCAGCTGTACCACAAGACGGACCCGGCGAGAGGCGAAGATGCGTGAGGATCTGCGCCCGCCCCTGGGGGCCGGGGACTGGGAGCTGCTGGACCGGGAAACCCCCTTTCGGGGGTTTTTCCGTCTGGACCGGGTGACCCTGCGCCACCGGCTCTATCAGGGCGGCTGGAGCACGGCCATGACGCGCGAGCTGTTCCTGCGCCATCAGGCGGTGGCCGTGCTGCCCTATGATCCGCACCGGCAGCGGATTCTGCTGGTGGAGCAATTCCGGGTGGGGGCACTGGAACGTGCCGGCTCGCCCTGGTGCCTGGAACTGATCGCCGGCATTGCCGACCGCGCGGACGAGGAATTCGAGGCGCTGGCCCGGCGCGAGGCGCGCGAGGAGGCCGGCGTGGAACTGGGATCCATGATGCCGCTGTACGATTACATGGCCAGCCCGGGCGGCAGCAATGAACGGCTCCAGCTCTTTGTCGCGCGGGCGGATCTGGCCGATGCCGGGGGTGTTCACGGCAAGGCGGAAGAAAACGAGGACATCCGGGTGGTGACCGCCGGTCTGGACGAAGTGGATGAGCTCATGCGCGGCGGCTGGGTGGACAATGCCCCGGCGCTGATCGCATTGCAGTGGCTGCTGTTGCATCATGATCGACTGAACGAACAGTGGTGCTGAGCCGCCGGCTTTGTCATAGTGGGCAGTCATGACGATTCGCAGCTATTCCGCCAAACCCCGCTACCGGCTCGATTTCCGCGAGCTCATGCGTCTGTGCGAGCAGAATTATGCGCATCTGGGCCCGGTCATGACGGCGCTGGGTGACGAGGACCAGGCCCGGTTCGTGCTGCCGGGCGGTGAGGGCCGTGAGCTGGAACTGGTGATCCGGGTGCTTGAGCGAGCGCGTTACACCACCGTCCTGCGCATGGAGCAGGATGCTGTACACGACCTTTTGCCCCCGGCGCGTCTGACCGTGCGGCTCTATCATGACGTGGACATGGCCGAAGTCACCGAAGCCCTGCCGTTCCGCCGGGTATGGGCGCGCCACAGCTACCCCAATGCCTGGATGCATCAGGAAGACGAGAAGAACCAGTGGAACCGTTTCCTGGCCGAGTGGCTCATGCACCTGCGCGAACACGGCGGTTCCTGGCGGGGGCTGGATGACTGGTGCGAGGCGGCGGTGAAATCATCAGGATGAGAACCATGGACTGGAAATAACGCCGTGCTTTGGTTATAAGGGACAGGGGGCAATCATCCATGATTCCTGTGCGGGCACGGACTGCGCTGGTGGAAAGTGCCCCGGCGCCCAAGGCGGAAGGAGCGGGATTTGAGTAACAAGGGAGCGCAACCCCGGCGTGTGGTGCAGTTATCCGATTGCCACCTCTTCGCCGACACGGAAGGCAAGCTGCTCGGGCTGAACACCCAGTACAGCCTGGAGCGCGTAATCGAGCGGGTGCGCGAGGAACAGCCGCACATGGAACTGATTCTGGCCACCGGAGATCTTTCCCAGGATGGCTCTCGCGCTTCCTATGAACGCCTGCGCGGCATGCTGGAGCCGCTGGATACCCCGGTGCTCTGGCTCGAGGGCAATCACGACAAGCCCGCGCCCATGCTCGAGGTGCTGGCGGATCAGCGCGAACGGGTCAGTCCCTGCTACGAGACCCGGGGGAACTGGACCATCATCATGCTCGATTCCACCATTCCCGATGAGGTGCCGGGCGAGCTCTACGAACAGGATCTGGCCTTTCTCGAACGCGCGCTCAACGAGGCGCCGGGCGAGCACATCATGGTCTGCCTGCACCATCATCCGCTGCCCATCGGCTGCACCTGGCTGGATACCCAGGTGGTGGCCAGCGGCGATCGGTTTTTCGAGATCATTGATCAGCACCCGCGCGTGCGCGCTGTGGTCTGGGGGCATGTGCACCAGGAATACGAGGCCCAGCGCAACGGTGTGGAGCTGTTCGCCGTGCCGTCCACCTGTGTGCAGTTCAAGCCCTTCAGCGAGGATTTCAGCGTGGACGACGCCAATCCCGGCTACCGCTGGTTCGATCTCTACGACGACGGTCGTCTGGAAACGGGCATCTCCCGGGTGGAAGGGATTGATTTCCAGGTGGATTTCTCCGTCAAGGGGTATTGAGCCGGCCTGCCCCGCCCCTTATGGGTACGCTCTACGCTTTAGCTTTTGCGACACCCTCCCCCTCCGGGGAAAAATGCTTTCATTCATGCCGGGATAAACCGCTTTCGGGATGATTTCCGGCCCCGGTTTCCGTTAGTCTTGCCGGGCAATCCCGGCAAGCGCACCCAGGGGGCCCATGACCGAAGAGTACACGTCCGAGAATATTGAAGTCCTGAGCGGACTGGAGCCGGTGCGCATGCGTCCGGGCATGTACACCGACACCAGCCGGCCTAATCATTTGATCCGTGAAGTCGTGGACAACAGTGTCGACGAGGCGCTGGCCGGTCACGCCAAGACCATCCGGGTGACCCTGTTCAAGGACGGTTCCGTGGCCGTGGAGGACGACGGCCGGGGCATGCCGGTTGATCCTCACCCCTCACTGAAAAAGCCGGGCGTGGAAGTAATCCTGTCCACACTGCACTCCGGCGGCAAGTTTTCCACCAAGAACTATCAGTTCTCCGGCGGGCTGCACGGCGTGGGTGTATCCGTGGTCAATGCCCTGTCGAAGAAGATGGAAGTCACGGTGCGCCGGGGCGGCAAGGTCTATCAGATGACCTTCGCCCACGGCGAAAAGACTTCCGAGCTCAGGGAGGTGGATACCTGCGGCAAGCGCAATACGGGCACCCGGATGCATTTCACGCCGGATGACAGCTATTTCGATTCGGCGAAGATTGCGCTGCCGCGTCTGCGTCATCTGCTGCGCGCCAAGGCCGTGCTCTGCCCCGGTCTGAAAGTGATCCTCGAAGACAAGTCCGGGGAAACCGAGGAATGGCAGTACACCGGCGGCGTGGCGGAATATCTGGTGGATGCCACACAGGAATACGAGCGCATTCCGGCCGAGCCCTTCGAGGGCAATCTGGATGCCGAAAGCGAGTCGGTGGAATGGGCCATGGTCTGGCTGCCCGACGGCGGCGAAGCGGTGCAGGAATCCTATGTCAATCTGATTCCCACGCCCCTGGGGGGCACCCATGTAAACGGTTTGCGCTCGGGTGTGCTGGAAGCACTGCGCGAGTTCTGTGAGTTCCGCAATCTGCTGCCGCGCGGCATCAAGCTCGCGCCCGAGGATGTCTGGGAGCGCGTCAATTATGTCCTGAGTCTGAAAATGGAAGAGCCGCAGTTCGCCGGTCAGACCAAGGAGCGGCTCTCGTCACGCCAGAGCGCGGCCTTTGTCTCGGGCGTGGTCAAGGACGCTTTCAGCCTCTGGCTTAACCAACATACCGAGGAAGCGGAACAGCTCGCGGAGCTGTGCATCCACAATGCACAGAAGCGCATCAAGGCCTCGAAGAAGGTGGCGCGCAAGCGCGTGGCCAGCGGCCCGGCACTGCCCGGCAAACTTGCCGACTGCGCCAGCTCTGACCCGGCCCGGACCGAACTCTTTCTGGTGGAAGGCGACTCCGCCGGCGGTTCCGCCAAGCAGGCCCGCGACCGGGATTTTCAGGCCATCATGCCGCTGCGCGGCAAGATCATGAACACCTGGGAGGTGGACCCCGGCGAAGTGCTCGGTTCCCAGGAGATTCACGATATCTCCGTGGCGCTGGGCGTGGAACCCGGGCAGCCCTCGCTGGAAGGCCTGCGCTACAATCGTCTGTGCATTCTCGCGGACGCGGATTCCGACGGCCTGCACATCGCTACCCTGCTTTGTGCCCTTTTCGTGCGCCATTTCCCCGATCTGGTGCGGGGAGGCCATGTCTTTGTGGCCATGCCGCCGCTGTATCGCATCGATGTGGGCAAGAACACCTACTATGCCCTGGACGAAGAGGAAAAGGACGGCATCTATGAGCGCATCCGGGCGGAGAAACAGCAGGGCAAGGTCTCGGTGACCCGTTTCAAGGGGCTGGGCGAGATGAATCCGCTGCAGTTGCGCGAAACCACCATGGCGCCGGAAACCCGCCGCCTGGTACGCCTGACCATGGACGCCGAGGATGACCTGCACCAGATGATGGATATGCTCCTGTCGCGCAAGCGTGCCGGCGACCGCCGAAGCTGGCTGGAAGAGAAAGGGAATCTGGCAGACACCGAAATTATTTAGCGGGCCCCTCGGATTCATGCCCGGGCCATATTGGTTGCGTTCATGCCCGACCATATTGTCCATTATCGCTTTTGAATGAAATCCGGGGATCCTATGGGAGTTGAACGCTAACCCGTTTTGATGAGGTATAGAGAGCATGGCCGACGACTTTGAAAGTCATTCCCTGAGAGACTATACCGAGAAGGCGTACCTGAATTATTCCATGTACGTCATTCTCGACCGGGCCCTGCCGCATATCGGCGACGGGCTCAAGCCGGTCCAGCGGAGCATCATCTACGCCATGAGCGAGCTGGGCCTGAAGAATACCGCCAAGTACAAGAAGTCCGCGCGTACCGTGGGCGATGTGCTGGGGAAATATCATCCCCACGGCGACGCCGCCTGTTACGAGGCCATGGTGCTCATGGCCCAGCCGTTCAGTTACCGTTATCCGCTGGTGGACGGCCAGGGCAACTGGGGCTCGCCGGACGATCCCAAATCCTTTGCCGCCATGCGCTATACCGAATCGCGCCTGGGTCCCTACGCCGAAGTGCTGTTGTCGGAACTGGGGCAGGGTACGGTGGAATGGGTGCCCAATTTCGACGGCGCGCTGGAAGAGCCCAGGCTGCTGCCGGCGCGCCTGCCCAATGTGCTGCTGAACGGCACTACCGGTATTGCCGTGGGCATGAGCACGGATATTCCGCCGCATAATCTGCGTGAGCTGGCCAATGCCTGTATCCGGCTGCTCAAGCATCCGGGGTCGTCCCTGGATGACCTCATGGAGGATGTGCAGGGCCCGGATTTCCCCTCGGGCACGGAGAATATCACCCCCAAGCGTGACTTGATCCGCCTCTATGCCGATGCGCGCGGCAATCTG
>CAZHGU010000053.1:0-7828 GCA_964532105.1 uncultured Alcanivorax sp.
CCAGTCGATGCAGTCGCCCGCTTCCAGCGGATACTCATCCAGCCGAAACAGCGGCACTTCCAGTACCCCGATGACGGGCTCGGGCGGTCTGTAGTCCTCGGTACCGGGCTCCATGTCCGTGAAGGTCAGTACGCAGCCGTTGGCGTCGAGCCACCAGGCGCGCACGGGAAAGGCCACATCGCGCATGTGAAAATGCACTTTCCGGGGCTCGGGATAACGGAAATAAATGGCGGGCGGGGCCTCTTCCCGTGATAGATGACGATAGCCGATCGAGCGCTCCCGGGCGGTGTAGGCCAGCCGCGCCGGGCCCGATCCACCGGGCCAGTCCAGGCGGATGCGCGGAAACTGATCAGCGCGCTCGGCTTCGGCGCCGGCTGATGTACAAGCCGGGCCCGCCAGCAGCGCCAGCATGACAATCCCAACGACGGCAATGCGCACAATGAACATGAGATGAAACCACGACCATCCGGACGGTCCAATGTAGCATGGCCATGCCGGAATGGACCTGTATTGCAACGCGAAGCTTTCGGGGTGGCGCGCGCCCTGGGCAGAGCGCTATGGTAAAGAGCGCACATCCAGCAGGCTGTTGATCTGCGAAGCGATTGTGCGGGACAAGCCAGATAGGGCCGACGCTATGAATCTCTCCACGGTTACGGTTTTCGGTGGTACCGGTTTTCTCGGCCACGAAATCGTGCAGGCACTGACCAACAACGGCTGGCATGTACGCATCGCCGCGCGCCGGCGGCGCGAGATCGGGCCCAATGAACCTCATGTGGAGTCCATCGAGGCGGATATCCGTGACCGGGAATCGGTCGCACGCGCGCTCGAAGGCGCGGAAGCAGCCGTCAACGCCGTATCCCTGTATACCGAACACCGGCGTCTGGGTTTCGAGGACATCCATGTCGAAGGGGCACGCCTTCTGGCCGAGGAAGCCGGAAAGACCGAAGTACCCCGTCTGATTCATATATCGGGTATCGGCGTGGACAGCCGGCATCCGTCGAAATATGTGCGTGCGCGTACCCGGGGCGAGGAAGCGGTGCGCCGGGCCTTTTCCGGCACCACGCTGCTGCGCCCGAGCGTGCTCTTCGGTCCCGGGGATGATTTTCTCTCTACCCTGGACATGGTGACCCGCCTGCCGGTGGTACCGCTGTTCGGCAGCGGCCGCACCCTGCTCCAGCCGGTTCACGCGGCCGATGTGGCCCGGGCCGTGGCGGTATGCCTGCGACGGCCGGATACCCTGGGCGAGACCTATGAGCTGGGCGGCGCTTCGCGGCATCGCTACCGCGAAATCGTGGAACAGGTGCTGGCCAGCCGTGGCCGCAAACGCCCCCTGTTGCCCGTACCCTTCCCGGTCTGGCACGGGCTGGCCCTGCTCATGGGGATCCTGCCCAACGCGCCACTCACGCGGGATCAGGTGCTGCTGATGCAGTCCGACAATGTGGTCGCCGACGATGCCGCCGGGTTCGGCGCCCTGGGGCTGCAGGCCCGGGGCCTGAGCGAGGCGCTTGCGGAGTCACTGCCCTGAGGAGCCCGGTCGCTATATTCTTTTTGAATCCCGGAAGATAGCCAAATAGGGTATAAGGCGATGGCCGGACTGAACCTGGTCCGGAAGGGAGGTACCTCATGCTTGATCTGTTCTCCGCCCTTGATCTGGCCCGGTTCCAGTTCGCCTTCACGGTGTCCGCTCACATTATCTTCCCGGCCTTTTCCATCGGTCTGGCCAGTTATCTGGCCGTGCTGGAAGGACTCTGGCTCTGGAAAAAGGACGACGCCTATATCCGGGTCTTTGATTACTGGAAGACCATCTTCGCCATCGTTTTCGGCATGGGCGTGGTCTCCGGCATTGTCATGAGCTACCAGTTCGGTACCAACTGGAGTGTCTTTTCCGACAAGACCGGACCCATCCTGGGACCGCTCATGGGCTATGAGGTCCTGACGGCCTTTTTCCTGGAAGCCGGTTTTCTGGGCGTGATGCTTTTCGGCTTCAACCGCGTGGGTCCGCGCCTGCATTTCCTGGCCACCCTGATGGTCGCCGCGGGTACGCTCATGTCCGCGTTCTGGATCCTGTCCGTGAATTCCTGGATGCACACACCCACGGGGTATGGCGTCAACGAAGCCGGCCAGTTCGTTCCGCGCGACTGGTGGGCCATCATCTTCAATCCCTCCTTCCCCTATCGGCTGGTGCACATGGTCCTGGCGGCCTATCTCACCACCGCTTTCGTGGTCGGAGGCGTGGGCGCCTGGCATCTTTTGCGCGATTCCCGCGACCGGGGAGCACGCATCATGTTCTCCATGGCCATGTGGATGGCGTTGCTGGTGGCGCCGTTGCAGATTGTCGCCGGCGATCTGCACGGCCTGAACACCCTGGAACACCAGCCCGCCAAGGTCGCCGCCATGGAGGGGCACTACGAAACCCGGGAAGGGGCGCCACTGTATTTGTTCGGACTGCCGGACGACGAGGCGGAAACCACCCGCTACGCGGTGGGCATTCCCGAACTCGGCTCGCTGATCCTGACTCATGATCCGGACGGCGAAGTGAAGGGCCTGAAAGCCTTTCCGGAAGATGAACGCCCGCCGTCGGCGCTGATCTTCTGGACTTTCCGCCTCATGATAGCCATCGGCCTGGCCATGGTCGCGCTGGGTCTCTGGTCGGCCTGGTCGCGCTGGCGCCACAAGCTCTATGACTCGCCCTGGCTGCTGCGCGCCGCCGTGGCCATGGCCCCGTCCGGTTTCGCCGCCGTGCTGGCCGGCTGGATCACCACCGAGGTGGGCCGTCAGCCCTGGACCGTATACGGCCTGTTGCGGACCAGCGAATCCGCCTCGCCCCTGGACGCGCCGGCGGTGGGGACATCCCTGCTGGTATTCATGGGGGTGTACTTTCTGGTCTTCGGCGCCGGCACTTTCTATGCCCTGCGCCTGATGGCACGGGCTCCGGGAGCAGGCATGGTGGAAGATATCTGGCCTACCCGCGCGGCGATCAATACTCCCGGACCGGCGCTGGGTCGGCGTGGAAGCGGAGGAGATCGTCATGAGCATTGATCTGCCATTGATCTGGGCCGGACTCATCGGCTTTGCCGTACTCGCCTATGTGGTGCTGGATGGTTTTGATCTGGGCATCGGCATTCTCTTTCCCTTTCTGGAAAGCAAGGCCGACCGGGATCTGGCCATGAACTCGGTGGCGCCGGTCTGGGACGGCAATGAAACCTGGCTGGTGCTGGGCGGCGGCGGCCTGATGGCGGTTTTCCCGCTTGCCTATGCCACGCTCCTGCCCGCGCTCTATGCACCCATTATCGCCATGCTGCTGGGCCTGATCTTCCGCGGTGTATCCTTCGAGTTCCGGGGCAAGACGGAACGCGGCCGCTGGCTCTGGGACTTCGGCTTCGCCGGGGGTTCCATGGTGGCCGCCCTGGCCCAGGGCATCACCCTGGGCGCGCTGGTGCAGGGCATCGAGGTGGACAACCGCGCCTATGCCGGCGGCTGGTGGGACTGGCTCACGCCCTTCACCCTGTTAACCGGTATATCGGTGCTGGCAGGCTACGCACTGCTGGGCTCCACCTGGCTGTTCATGAAAACGGAAAACGGGCTCGCGCATCAGGCGAAAACGGCGGCCTGGATCACGGGGGCGGCTCTACTGGTGCTGATGGGTCTTGTGAGCCTGAGCACCATCGTGCTGTTCCCGCATTATGTCGAACGCTGGTTCAGCTGGCCGGCTTTGCTGTTCACCTTCATCATGCCGGCGCTGTTCCTCGCCTGTGTCGCGCTGTTCGTGCGCGGGCTCCTGCGCGGGCACGACAGTCATCCCTTCCTCGCCACCATCGGTGTTTTCGTGCTGGGTTTTCTGGGCATCGCCATCAGCTTCTATCCCTGGCTGGTGCCGCCGCACGTGACCATTGAACAGGCGGCCGCCCCGGACTCCAGTCTGGCCTTCCTGCTGGTGGGCGCGCTGATTCTGATTCCGCTGATTCTGGCCTATACCGGTTATGCCTACTGGGTATTCCGGGGCAAGGTGGATCCGGATGAGGGGTATCACTGACATGGCGCACCGAACCAGCACCCGGGTCCGCCAATGGCTCTGGTTCATTGCGCTCTGGTGTGCCGGCGTCGCCACCCTGGCGATGCTGGCCTGGGGCATTCGTCTGGCCCTGGGGCTGTAAATTTCAGCCGGTTTTCCGATCCCTTCCGGCGCGAGAACTGGTGCTGAACGTTGTACCATAGCCGGCCCCGGCACAACCGGGGTCGAGCTTGCATGGACCGGAGCAGGAGCGCGCAATGAAACGCATGAGTCCGCTGGACGCCGCCTGGCTGATGGTGGAATCCGAGGAAACGCCCATGCATGTGGGCAGCCTGATGATCTTTCAGTTGCCCGACGATGCCCCGGACGACTATCTCCAGGATCTGGTCGCGCGCATGAAATCCGTGCGCGACATGGCGCCGCCCTGGGACTACAAGCTCCTGCGCCCGGGCCGGATGGGCCGCATGCTGGCGCCCTTCTGGAAAGAGGATCCGCACCTGGACCTGGACTACCATGTGCGCCATTCCGCGCTGCCCAGACCCGGCGGCGAGCGTGAACTGGGCGTGCTGATCTCGCGCCTGCACAGCCATCCGCTGGACTTCAAGCGCCCGTTGTGGGAATGCCACATCATCGAGGGGCTGGAGAACAACCGCTTCGCGCTCTACGCCAAGATGCACCATTCGCTGATTGATGGGATCTCGGGCATGCGGCTGATGCAGCGCATCCTCTCGCACGACCCGGAAGAGACCCACATGCAGCCGCCCTGGGTGGTACGCCCCAGACCCCGTTCATCCGGTGCTGACAAGGCCAACCGACCGGCCTCCGTGGGGGATCTCTTCCAGGAGGCGCTGGAAGCCGTGCGGGTGCAAGCGGGCACGGCACCGGAGCTGACCCGGGCCTTCGGCCGGCTGGCGCGGGCGGGCTGGAACGAGCACTCCGAACTCATGCCGCCGTTCGAAGCGCCGTCATCCATTCTCAACAAGCGCATCACGCCCCAGCGGCGTTTCGCCACCCAGCAGTATTCGCTGGAGCGTCTGCGAGATCTCGCCCACAAGGCGGACGCCTCGCTCAACGATATCGTGCTCTGGCTCTGCGGTACTTCGCTGCGGCGCTTTCTCAACGAGGAAAAGGCGCTGCCGGACAAGCCCCTGACCGCGGGTATTCCCGTGAACATCCGTCCGGCGGACGACGAGGACACGGGCACGGCTATCAGCTTCATGATCGCCAGCCTGGCCACGGACGAGGCCGATCCGGCCGAACGACTGGAAGCAATCAAGGCCTCCACGCGCGCGGCCAAGGCCCATCTGCAGAGCCTGCCCCGCAGCACCCTGACGCAATACACCATGCTGCTGATGTCGCCCTATATCATGCAGCTGGTCTCCGGGCTGGGCGGACGTACGCGTCCCGTGTTCAATGTCACCATCTCCAATGTGCCGGGCCCGAACGAACCCCTTTACTACAACGGCGCGCAGATGGAGGCCATGTATCCGGTTTCGCTGGTAGCTCATGGCAGTGCCCTGAACATTACCTGCCTCAGCTATGCCGGTTCGCTCAATTTCGGCTTTACCGGCTGCCGCGACACCCTGCCCTCCATGCAGCGTCTGGCGGTCTACACCGGCGAGGCGCTGGACGAACTGGACAACCTCCTGAGCGGAACCTGAACCCGCGGCACCATGATCGCCCGTCCGGGCTGAACCTCAAGCGGCATTCCGGCCTTCGGCGGTGAATACAGGCTTGCGGGTCAGATATTCCCTCGGCAACAACCCGGAACGATTCCACTTCGTCAGTGTGCGTTCACGGACAATGCCCATGTCCCGCAACACCACCGCCGCCGCGCCCGTCTGGGCCTGAATCAGGGCCCGCCGGTGCCGGCTCTGCAGGGCCCGGCGGAAGGCATTGCGCGAAACCCAGGGCGAAATCTGATCGGACCACAACAGGGGCACGAAGGGGAACTTCAAACGCAGCACAGCCGCCAGGGTTTCCTCGGCCACCCGGGCCAGACTGCGCCGGGCCAGCGGCGACATCTTCGCGTGCAGACTCTCCAGCCATTCCCGGGCAAAGGCGACATGACGCGCTTCCTCGATCACATGGGCGCGCATCAACTGGCGAACCACGGGATGCAGACGGGGATTCGGATCGGCCGCGGCCGCGCGGGCCATCTGATCCCCGAACACCTCGAACAGATAGGTGAACATCCACAATAGTGCCGGGAAACGAGTGGCCACCACCGGAGTCGCTGCGGAAATCCAGGTACCGAGTTCATCCTGACCCAGGCCATGGGTGCGAATATCCGGGTTATAGCGTACCCACTGGTTGAACATGGCCATATGCTGGGACTCTTCCGTCACTTCATGAAGGATATAGCGGTAGGCGGGATCATAGGGATCGATATGGTAGAGAATCCCCAGCAGGGCCTGATTGAGAATATGCTCGCCCTGGGTCTGATTGCGCATCAGCCGGGTGAACTCCCAGCGCGTAATGAAGCTGCGCTCGCGCGGCGAAAGCCGATCCCGCAATGCCGTGCCATCCAGAAAGCTGAACCCGGAGGGCATATAATCGTGTTCGTCGTCGATGGGCACGGACCAGTCAATCACGGCTTCGTCCCAGGGATAGCAGCGCTTGCGGACACTGCCGCGGTTGAGCTGATCGCTCAGCGGTATGGGGACCTCCACGCGGATCATGGCCTGCCTCCCCGCCCCGAGGGCGTATAGTTCTTTTGTACCAGAGTACAGGCTTGACCAGGACCTGCCCATCCGCGCCGGCGCCTTGATCCTTCCGGGCATATCGCCTGGAATGGTTCCTGTCACGAGAGGAAATCGGGGAGACTGACGATGGAACCGCCCAACGCCCTGGTGATCACCCGGGCCGTTCTGTTGAAGGTCCAGAGCGAGCTCTGACAGATTCACCGCAGCAGGCTTCACCACCAGGTGCCGGTTTTCCGTATTGGTGTATGCTGTGATGGATGGTGCCCTGGTAGTGAGCAGTCCCCATGTCTTTTCTCGCTTCCGAAACCACCGACCTTGTTTCGCTTCTGCTGGCACTGGCCGTGGGCCTGATTATCGGTTTCGAACGGGGCTGGCACTCGCAGCGGGAAGAGTCCGTCCGTCTTGAGCGTGAGGGTGATGAAGGGCCCAATGTGGGCGGTATCCGCACCTTCGCCCTGGTAGGCCTGCTGGGCGGCATTACGGCCCTGGTGGCCGGACAAACCCATCCGCTTGTGCTCGCTGCCGTGGTCCTGATCCTGGGCGCCTTGCTGGTAGCCGCCTATGTGCTCACCTCCAACCAGTCCGGCGACTATGGCGCCACCACCGAAGCGGCGCTGCTGCTCACCTTCATGCTGGGCGCGCTGGTGATGAGCGGCCACCGGCTGGAAGCCATGGGCGCGGCCGTGATCACGGCGGTGCTGCTGGGCTTCAAGACCGAGATCCACTCGACCCTGGCGAAACTGGACCGGCGCGAGCTTCACTCCTCGCTCCAGCTGTTGCTGATTGCCCTGGTGGTCATCCCCATGCTGCCCAATCAGAGCCTGGGCCCCTGGGACAGTCTGAATCCGCGCATGCTGGGGCTGCTGGTCATGCTGATCGCGGGCATCGGCTTTGTGGGCTATTTCGCCATCCGGATTCTGGGCGCGCGTGCCGGCCTGTTGCTGACCGCCGTGTTCGGCGGGCTCACTTCCAGTACCGCCGTAACTGTGGCCTTCGCCCGCATGGCACGGCGCACGGGGCGCCGCCACGCCCTGCTGGGCGTAGGCATAGCCCTGGCCTGCGCCACCATGGCGCCACGCCTGCTGATCGAAGTGGCCGCCGTGAACCGGGG